>JAQGHZ010000769.1 GCA_028291485.1 Rubritepida sp.
CCGCCGACCTCGGGCCCCCTCGCCGGCCCGGCACCCGGCACGCCGCCTGCCTCGCCCAATGCCCAGGCGCGCGCCGTCTCCACCGGCACCGGCTTCCTCGTCGCCAACGGCCGCGTGATGACCAACCACCACGTGGTGGACAACTGCAACCGCATCCTCCTGCGCACGCCGACCGGCCATTGGCTCGCCGCCGTGCCGCCCGCCCGGATGGATGCGGCGCTGGACGTCGCGGTGCTGAACGTGCCCGGCCTGGTCGGCCCGGCCGTCGCCTTCCGCACCGCGCCCGCCATCCGGCGCGGCGAGGGCGTGGTGGCCTATGGCTTCCCCCTGGCGGGGCTGCTCAGCTCCGACCCCAAGCTCACGCGCGGGGAGGTGAACGGGCTGCGCGGCCTCGGCGACAATCCGAACCAGTTCCAGATCAGCGCAGAGGTCCAGCCGGGCAATTCCGGCGGCCCGCTGGTGGACATGCAGGGGAACATCGTCGGCGTCGTCGTGTCCAAGCTGAACGCCCAGGCCGTGAGCCGCCGCACGGGAGACATCGCCCAGAACGTGAACTTCGCGGTGCAGGGCCAGGCGGCGCTGGGCTTCCTGCGCCGGGCCGGCGTCGAGGCCCGGACGGCGGAGAGCACGGGGCCGGAGCGAAGTGCGCCGGATGTCGGCGAGCTCATCCACCGCAGCACGCTCTTCATCCGCTGCGAGCGGTGATGCGGCCCCGCAACGACCGCCGGACCCACCCCTCGCGGAACATCGCGCCCTTGGCTAGTCTGCGTCCAACCCCAGGGAGACTCCCATGCAACGCCGCGCATTGCTCGCCGCTCCAATCCTCACCCCTGGCCTCGCCGCGCCCGTGCTCCTGACCTCGCAGGCCCAGGCGCAGGCGCCGCGCATCCTCACCGAGGAGTTCATGGTGCCGGCGGGCGAGGCCAGCCCCGGCATCGAGATCTTCGTCCGCAACAAGCGGCCCGAGACCATGACGGCCTTCACCCCCGGCCGCACGCTCATCATGGTGCACGGCGCCACCTACCCCGCGCACACCGCCTTCGACCTGCCGCTCGGCGGGCTCTCCTGGATGGACTACATCGCCGGGCGCGGCTTCGACGTCTGGTGCATGGACATCCGCGGCTTCGGCCGCTCGACCCGCCCGCCCGAGATGTCGCAGCCGCCCGAGGCCAATCCGCCGCTGGTGCGCGGCGAGACGGCGATCCTGGACATCGCGGCCGTCTCCGCCTTCGTGCGCAGCCGCCGCTCCCTCCAGAAATGCGTCCATCTCGGCTATTCCTGGGGCACGGCGCTGATGGGCCGCTTCGCCGCCGACAACGCCTCCGTGGTCGAGCGGCTGGTCCTCTACGCGCCGGTCTGGCTGCGGCAGACGCCCTCGCTCGCCGACCCCGGCGGGGAGCTCGGCGCTTATCGCTTCGTGACGCAGGAGGCCGCGCGCGCCCGTCGTGGGGCCGGCGTGCCCGAGGCGGCGCGCGCCACCCTCGTCCCGCCCGGCTGGTTCGAGCATTGGGCCGGCGTCACCTGGGCGACCGACCCCGAGGGCCAGCGCCGCAACCCGCCCGCCCTGCGCGCCCCCAACGGCAGCGCAGCCGACAGCCGCGAATACTGGTCCGCCGGCAAACCCTTCTACGAGCCGGGCAAGATCACGGCGCCGACGCTGCTGGTCCTCGGCGAATGGGACCAGGATACGCCCCCCTACATGGCACAGACGCTCTTTCCGCTGCTCACGGCCTCGCCGGGCAAGCGGCTGGTGCTGCTGGGCGAAGGCACGCATGGAATGTGGATGGAGCGCAATCGCGGCGCCCTCTTCCAGGCGGTGCAGGTGTTCATCGAGGAGTCTGCTGCGTGAGTTCGTTTCCCGGTACGCCCACCATCTGCTTTGCCCATGTGGCCTATCGCAACGGCGACCGCTTCGCCGAGCGCGGCGGTCCCTACCCCTCCTTCGAGGTGCGCACGCTGGAGGAGCTCCAGGCCCGCGCCGGCGAGGCCGACGTGCTGGTCTGCAGCGGCTTCTGGCGCAACAACCTACCCGAGCTCGCGCCCCGGCTGAAATACGTCCAGGCGCTCTCCTCGGGCACCGACGCCTTCGACCGCGAGGTGCTGAAGACGCACGGCATCACCCTCTGCAACGCCGCCGGTTCCAATGCGGCCGCGGTGAGCGAGCATGCGGTCGGACTGATGCTGGGCATGGTGCGCCGCCTCTTCGTTGCGCGCGACGACCAGCACAAGAAGCATTGGTCCGGCATGAAGGGCGACTTCGCGATCCGCGAGGACGAGCTGGCCGGCAAGACGGCGATCGTCGTCGGCATGGGCAATATCGGCGTCCGGCTGATCAGGCTGCTCAAGGCCTTCGAAATGGAGGTCATCGGCATCCGCGCGAACCCGGCCTCCGGTGCCGCCGGTGCCGACGAGGTGCATGCGACCTCCGAGCTGCCGGCGCTGCTGCCGCGCGCGGATTTCGTCGTGCTGGTCTGCCCGCTGACGCCCCAGACCGAGAACCTGATCGACGCGAAGGCCTTCGCGCTGATGAAGCCCGGCGCCTATCTGGTGAACTGCGCGCGCGGCAAGGTGGTGGACGAGGAAGCCATGATCCAGGCGCTCGGGTCCAACCGCATCAAGGGCGCCGGACTCGACGTCATGGCGGTCGAGCCGCTGCCGAAGGATTCGCCGCTCTGGACGCTGCCGAATGCCTTCCTCGCCCCGCACACGGGCGGCGAGACCTGCGCCTTCGAGGACAATGTGCTCGACATCATGATGGAAAACATCGACCGGCTGAAGGATGGCCGGACGGACCTGGTGAACAGGATCGTCTGATGACCACCGATGAAACCATCGCCGCCATCCGGGCGGCCGCAAAGTACCGGTCGGCCTGCGACACGATGCGGGCCGAACATCCGCGCATCGTCGAGGACATCGTCACCCTGACGGAAATCCCCTCCCCGCCCTTCGGCGAGGAGAAGCGGGCCGCCGCCTATCTCGATATGCTGAAGGCCCATGGGCTGGAAGAAGTCTCGCAGGACGAGGTCGGCAATGTGTTCGGCCTGCGCCGCGGCGTCGGCAACGGCGACATCGTGGTCGTGGCCGCGCATCTCGACACGGTCTTCCCGGCCGGCACCGACGTGCGCGTCCGCCGCGAGGGCACCAAGCTCTTCGCGCCGGGCGTGGGCGACGACACGCGCAGCCTGGCGGTGAACCTCGGCTTCCTCCGCGCCATGGACGCCGCCGGCATCCGCACGCGGCACGACATCCTCTTCGTCGGCGATGTCGGCGAGGAAGGGCTGGGCGACCTGCGCGGCATCCGCCACCTCTTCGCAGAGCATCCGAATCGCGAGCGCATCACCGCCTTCTTCACGGTGGACAGCCCCGAGGTGGACCGCATCGTCACCGGCGGCATCGGCTCGCGCCGCTACCGCGTGGTGTTCAAGGGACCGGGCGGGCACAGCTTCGCGGCCTTCGGCATGGTGAACCCGATGTATGCCATGGCCGAGGCGGCGCGGACGCTGGCGGCGATCCAGGTGCCACGCGAGCCGATCACGACGCATTGCGTGAGCGTGGTCGGCGGCGGCACCTCCATCAACGCCATCCCGGAGACGGTGACCATGGAGGTGGACCTCCGTTCCGCCTCGCTGGACGAGCTGAACAAGCTGGACCGGCTCTTCCTCGCCGGCGTGGAGGCGGCCGTGGCCGGCGAGAACGCGGCGCGGGACGGCACGATCACGGCGGAGCTGATCCGCGTGGGCGACCGCCCGGCGGGGCATACGCCCAACGGCACGCCGATCGCGCGGCTGGCTTCGGCGGCCGTCGCGGCCGAGGGTTACACGCCCTCCTTCGAATGGTCCTCCACCGACGCGAATATCCCGATGAGCCTCGGCATCCCGGCGCTGCGCATCGGTTCCGGCGGCCAGGGCGGGCGGGCGCATTCGCTCGAGGAGTGGATCGACGTGGAGATCGAGGGCTCGTTGCGCGGCATGCGCGCCAGCCTCGCGACCATCCTCGCGGTCGCCGAGATGGAAACCGCGTGATGGCGCACGTCGTCCGCATGGGCGACGTGCCTCTCAGGCCTTACGGTCGCTCCCATGGCGAAGGCCCCGACACAGGGGCCCGCCGATCGGGAGAGACATGACCATGCAGCGCCGCGCCCTGCTCGCCACGCCCTTCGTGCCCGCGCCCCTTTGGGCCCCGGGCGCTTTCGCCCAGGGGGCGTGGCGCCCGAACCGCCCGATCAACATCATCGTGCCCTTCGCCGCCGGTTCCGGGACGGATGCCGTGGCGCGCGTGGTGGCGCAGATGCTCTCGGCCGAGCTCGGCGGCGCTGGCGTCACCGTGGACAACCGCGCCGGCGCCAACGGCACCATCGCCGCGACGGCGGTCATGCGCAGCCCGGCGGACGGACACACGCTCTTCATCACCACGAACACCACGCACGCCGCCAATCCCTGGCTGCTGAAGCGCATGGACTACGATCCGATCGCGGACTTCACGCCGATCAGCAAGCTCGGCAACTACATCTTCTGGCTGACCGTGAATGCCGAGGTGCCGGCGCGGTCCCTCCAGGAATTCATCGCCCTCGCCCGCGCCCATCCGGGACAGATCAGCTACGCCAGCGGCAACGGCACGGGCATCGTGGCCGGCGCCACCATCGCGCGGCTCTCGGGCGTCGAGATGCTGCACGTGCCCTACCGCTCCACGCCGCCGGCCATCACCGACGTCATCGCCGGGCGGGTCTCCAGCATCGTGATCGACCTCACCCCCTCGCTCGGCCATGTGCGCGAGGGGCGGCTGCGGCCGCTGGGCATCACCAACGCCACGCGCTCGACGCTGGTGCCGGAGGTGCCGACCCTGTCCGAGCAGGGGCTGACCGGCTTCGACCTGCTGAGCTTCGCCGCCCTCTTCGGCCCGGCCCGCCTGCCGCCCGAGGTCACCGCCACGCTCGGCGAGGCCATGCGGCGCATCGGCGCCCGCCCCGAATACCGCACGCGCATGGCCGAGATGGGCTTCGACGGCGGCACCTCCACCCCCGCGGAGCTCGGCGAGTTCGTCGTGCGCCAGATCGCCGCCTGGGGCGAGATGATCCGCGGCGCGGGCATCGAGCCCGAATAGATGGCGCGCCGGCGCCGCAGATCCGGCTGGTGGCGCCGGCTTGTCATGGGCTTCTGGCTGCTGGTGATCGCCGTCCCTCTGGTGATCGCTGCAGTCGTCTGGAAGACCATCCCCTCCGACAACATGGAGTTGCAGATCGCCGGCCTCTCAGGCCCGGTGACGATCGCGCTGGACGAGGCCGGCATCCCCCGCATCCGCGCCCGCAACGAGCGCGACGCGGCCATCGCACTCGGTTTCCTGCATGCGCGGGACCGTCTGTTCCAGATGGAAATGATGCGCCGCGGTGCGCAGGGCCGGCTCTCGGAGATCGCCGGCAGCGCGACGCTGCGCAACGACCGCTTCGTCCGGCTGCTCGGCCTCGCCCGGCGCGCCGAGGCGGATTTCGTGGCTCTGGATGCCGACACGCGCGGGATGCTGGAGGCCTATGCCATCGGCGTGAATGCCTGGATCGGCGAGCGTGGCCGCTTCTCGGCGCCCGAGTTCCTGGCCCTCGGCACGCCGGAATACTGGCAACCGGCGCATTCGCTGCTCTGGGCCAAGGTGATGGGGCTCTGGCTCTCCAACAACTGGCGCACGGAGCTGGAACGCTCGCGGCTCGCGGGCGCGCTGCCGGCCGAACGCCTCTGGGATCTGTGGCCCGCCGACAGCAGCGCGGGGCGGCCGGATGTCGCCGCCCTCTCCGGACTGGACCGGATGCTGGCGGCGATCCCGGTCTTCGGCGAGGACGCGCCCCTGCCCGACACCGCCTCCAACGCCTGGGCCGTGGCGCGCGGCGCGGCCGGCGCGCCGATGCTCGCCTCCGACCCGCATCTGGGCTACGGCGCGCCGATCCTCTGGTACCTCGCGCGGATCGAACTGCCGGACGGGCGCTTTCTCGCCGGCGGGACGGTGCCGGGGGTGCCGCTGGTGCTGATCGGCCGCAATGCCGACCTCGCCTGGGGCTTCACCACCACCCATTCCGACACGCAGGACGTCTTCCGCGAGCCCGAAAGCGCGGCACGCGTGGTCCGCACCGAGGTCATCCATGTCCGCGGGGAGGCCGACGTGACGATGGAGGTGCGCGAGACCGCCAACGGCCCGGTCATATCCGACCTCGACGAGATGCCGCGCACGGATGGCGAGGTGCTGGCCGTTCGCATGGCGAACCTCGAGCCCAACGACACGGCGGCGGCCGGCTTCCTCGCGCTGAACCGGGGGCGCAGCATCGCCGATGCACGGGCGGCCGCCGCACTCATCACCTCGCCGCCGCAGAACCTGATGGTGGCGGACCGGGCCGGCGGCATCGCCCTGTACCTGACCGGCCGCACGCCGGTCCGCGGCGCCGGCGACGGCAGCGTGCCGGGCTCCACGCCCTGGGCCGGCTTCGTTCCGTTCGACGAGCTGCCGCATGTCGAGAACCCGGAGAGCGGCCTGCTGGCGAATGCCAACAACCGCGTGAGCCCGCCCGACCACCCGGCCTTCCTCTCGCGCGAATGGTATGGCGACTGGCGCTTCCGCCGCATCCATCAGCTGCTGGCCGAGCCCGCGCCGCGCGACGAGGACCATTTCGCCGCCATGCAGATGGATGCCGTCTCGCTGCTGGCGCGCGAGGCGCTGCCGGTGCTGAACGCCCTGCCGCGAGGCACGGGCACGCTGGGCGTGGCGCAGGGGCTGCTCGCCGACTGGGACGGCGAGATCCGCGAGGACCTGCCGCAGCCGCTGATCTGGAATGCCTTCATGCGCCGCATGCCGGCGCTCGCGCTGCGGCGCGCCGGCGTACCCACCGCACCGGCCGGCCCCGAATTCCTGCGTTTCCTCCTGCTCGACGCGAATGCCGGCTGGTGGTGCAGCGGCGACTGCCGGGCCATGGCGGCGCTCGCGCTGGCAGAGGCGGTGGCCGAGCTGGCGCCGACCTACGGCACGGATCCCACGGCCTGGCGCTGGGGCGCGGCGCACCGGGCCCTCTTCGAGCATCCGCTGCTGCGCATGATCCCCGGGCTGAACCAGGCGATCGAGCTTGCCGTCCCGGCCTCGGGCGACGATCAGACGGTGCAGCGGCAGGGGCCGCGGGGCAGCGGCGGCTTCGACGCGATGCACGGCGCGGGGCTGCGGATGGTGGCCGACCTCTCCACGCCGGACGGGATCTACGCGGTCATCGCCACGGGCCAGTCGGGCCATCCCCTCTCGGCCCATTGGGGCGATCTGCTGGGGAGCTGGCATGAGGGCCGGCTCCGCCAGATCCAGCGCGAGCCGCCGGAGACCAGCGGGCGCATCCGGCTGGCGCCCTAAGTCCGGCTTGCAGGGGGGCCGCTTGCAGGCCGCCGCGTCAGGCGGCAGACGGTCCCGATGTTGCAACCTGTCCTTCTCGGCCTCCTGGCGGCCTTCGTCGGCTTTGCCTCCTCCTTCGCGGTGGTGCTGCAGGGCTTCACCGCCATGGGCGCGACGCCCGAGCAGGCCGCTTCCGGGCTGGTGGTGCTCTGCCTGCTGATGGGGCTGCTGGGCGCGGGCTTCTCGATGGTCTGGCGCATGCCGATCTCCATCGCCTGGTCCACGCCCGGCGCCGCGCTGCTGGCGACCAGTGGCGCGCCGGAGGGCGGCTTCCCCGCGGCGGTGGGCGCCTTCCTCGCGGCCTCGCTGCTGTTGATCCTGGCGGGCCTGTGGCGGCCCTTCGCGCGGGCCGTGGAGCGCCTCCCGCCGGCCATCGCGGCGGCCATGCTGGCGGGCGTGCTGCTGGACCTCTGCCTCGCGCCGGTGCGGGCGGCGGGCGCCCTGCCCTGGCTGGCGCTGCCGGTCGTGCTGGCCTGGGCGCTGATGCTGCGGGTCCAGCGGCTCTGGGCGGTGCCGACGGCGGTGGTGGTGGCCGTGGCCGCGCTGATCCTGGGACCGGGGCTGCCCGGCGGGGGCGCCTGGCAGGCACCGGAGCTGAGCTGGGTCACGCCGAGCTTCCATTGGGGCGCGATGGTCGGGATC
>JAQGHZ010000017.1 GCA_028291485.1 Rubritepida sp.
TCCCGCCCGTCTCGCTAGACGCGACCGGCCCCGAGGCAGCCGCCCCGGGGCCAACGCATCTCAAGTTCTGCCGCGGCGGCGGATCACGTGCCGGAAGCCATCGGCGACCACGGATGCTACGCTACGGCTGTGTCAGGCAGCCATCTTTCGGCATTCGGCAGCGCATCGGCGACACGCTTCTGCGCAAGCCTGCATCGCAGCATCTCCCTTGCCGTGCTTCTCGCAGTCCGTTGCGCAGGCTTTCAGCCGAGATCCGTCATGCACCCGGGCACCTTGTCCTTGCAGGGAGGCGCCTGGGCGTCGTGGCAGGGCATCGCCGCGGCGCCGTCCGCCTGCATGGCCATCGCCATGGGCTCGTCTGCCGTGCCCCCCTGCGCGGACAGCATGTTCTGCACCAGACCGGCGCCGAGGAAGGCGCAGATCGTGATGGCAGCAATGACCAGCCTGGCGAGGCGGAGGAGCATGGGATCCAGCATAGCCTTGGATGCTGGGGGATTGAAGAGGATTGCCTGGCCCCTGTCTCTCAACCTTCCATCGAACATCTGTTCGCGTAACCTAGCCATCCATGGTCATCCCGGAGAGTTCCCGGACGAAGCTGGTGAGCACTATGTCGGCCTGATGCTGAAGGGAGGCCGCCGTATGATGAACCGAACCTCCGTTCCTGCCGCCCTCCTTGTTCCACATGGCCCGCCTCGCGGATCGCGGCTGCCCGGTTGACCTTATCCCTACCCGGGGGATAGGAATAAGCCATGCCTGACGATCATACCCACGCGTCCCATCCCGAGATCGTCAAGCGGCTCAAGCGGGCCGAGGGGCACCTGCGCAGCGTGGTCGAGATGATCGAGGCCGGGCGCCCCTGCCTGGACATCGCCCAGCAACTGCATGCCGTCGAGGCGGCCATAGCGAATGCCAAGCGGACGCTGATCCACGATCATCTTGACCACTGCCTCGATCATGTCGTCGGCGGTGTTCCGCGCGCCAAGCGCGGCCCCATCGACGAGTTCAAGGCCATCACGAAGTACCTCTGAGGGCATCTCCCATGACCCCATTCTCCGAGCTGCTGCAGCAGGGCGCCACCCACGCCTGGCTCTTCATTCCGAGCGCCATCCTCCTCGGGGCGCTCCACGGGCTGGAGCCCGGGCATTCCAAGACCATGATGGCGGCGTTCATCGTTGCGGTCCGGGGCTCGGTGCTGCAGGCCGTTCTGCTCGGATTGGCGGCCACCGTGTCGCATACCGCGGTCGTCTGGGGGATCGGCCTGGGCGGGATGTACCTCTGGCAGGGCTTCGACGCCGAGGCGTCCGAACCCTACTTCCAGCTCGCCTCGGCCGTGGCCATCGTCGCCCTGGCGGTGTGGATGCTGTGGCGGACCCGGCGGGACCAGCGGGAGGCGTATCACGCCGACGATGGGCACGATCATGATCATGACCATGGCCACCAGCACGGCGCGGAGATGCGGCGCATCGACACCGGGCACGGTGTCGTGACGCTGGAGATCTTCGAGGAGGGCGTGCCGCCACGCTGGCACCTGCGGACCGAGCGGGGGCCGGTCTGGTCTCCCCAGGCGGTGATCGTCGAGACCGAGCGGCCGGACGGACAGCGGCAGAGCTTCGCCTTTGCGGACCGGGACGGGTATCTGGAATCCCTCGAGGAAATCCCGGAGCCGCACGAGTTCGCCGCCCGGCTCCACTTGTCGCATGGCAACCACGCCCACGAATACGAGGTCGCCTTCTCCGAGCATAACCACGGCCACGAGGTCGAGAGGGCGCGCGGGCTGGACGTGCCTTCGGACGGTTACCAGGATGCCCACGAGCGGGCACATGCGCGCGACATCCAGCGCAGCTTCGCGGACCGGAAAGTCACCACCTGGCAAATCGTGCTGTTCGGCCTGACCGGCGGTCTCATTCCTTGCCCGGCCGCCATCACGATCCTGCTGCTCTGCCTGCAGCTGAAAGAGATCGCGCTCGGCGCCGTGCTCGTCCTGTGCTTCAGCATCGGACTCGCCATCACGCTGGTGACGGTCGGTGTCGTGGCGGCGCTCGGAATGCGTCATGCCTCGAAGCGCTGGTCGGGCTTCGACACCTTCATGCGGCGGGCGCCCTACGCTTCGGGCATTCTGATCATCTGCGTGGGGATCTACGTCGGCCTCCATGCCATGAAGCAGATCGCGGGGGCCTGATGCCTGCAGGACGTCGCCCTGTTTCCCCGTGAGCGACTTCCTCGCCTATGGGGGCCTGTTCGGGGCGGCCCTTGCGGCCGCGACCATCCTGCCGATGCAGTCCGAGGCCGTGCTGGTTGGCCTGCTCCTGACGGACGCCTACTCGCCCGCCCTCCTGCTGCTCGTCGCCAGCGTGGGAAACACAGCCGGATCAGCCATCAACTGGCTCCTGGGCCGGTCGGTCGAGCGATACCGGGACCGGCGCTGGTTCCCGGTTGACGCGGGGAAGCTCGAGCGGGCGCAGGGCTGGTACCGTCGCTACGGTCGGTGGTCGCTCCTGCTGAGTTGGGTTCCCGTGATCGGTGACCCCTTGACCGTGGTGGCCGGGGTGATGCGCGAGCGCTTTCTTCCCTTCCTGCTCATGGTCGCCATCGCGAAAACGGGACGCTACCTCGCGCTCGCGTTGCTCACCTTGGGGTGACCGGCTGCGGTGAGGTGCGCTTCCCGCGGAAGTATTCATAGATGTCGTCCAACACCGCCGCGCCGCGCTCGAGCCGCCGCTGGTCGTCCTTGTTGGCAGCGGCGATGCCCTCCACCAGATGCGCGATGCCGGTCGCCTCCTCGCGCCCGAACTTCCCGTCCTTCAGGTCGATGTCGTGCACGATCTCGCCGATGGCGGCGAGCGCCGGGTCATCCAGGCCCGCGCGGCCCAGCAGCACCTCGAAGGTGCAGCGGTCGCCTTCATGGGTGTACTCCCCTTCGTACATGTCGAAGCGCAGTTCGCCGGGCTCGGGCGTGTAGCCCTTGGCGGGCACGAACTTGAACCCGGCCTCGGGATCGATGAACCGCCGGATCAGCCAGGCGGAGGCGATGCGGTCCACGTAGACCCCCCGCCGTGTTACCCAGACTCGTCCCTTGAGTGCGTCTGCCGCCGCCGCGGCCGTCGACTGCTCCCGCTGTTTCTCGGCCACCGCCTCGTCCTCCCGTAGCATTGCCTCTAATCCGGCGAGCAGCCCCTCGACCGTCTCGCGCCCGTCCGCCCCGAAGAAGTCGATCGCCGCGACGCGGGTTACCTCTGCCCGGAGCCGGACGAGCTTGGCCTTCGCCTCGGCATGGTTCACGCCGGAACCCTCAGCCGCCAGCGCGTCCGCCAGGTTGCGGACCTCCTTCGCCACATCATTGTAGTCCCCGCCGCGGGCGATGTTGAACAGGTTCCGGACGCCATCGTTCGAGAGACCGTCCACGAGCCGCGCCTCGAAGATCAGGCCCTCGCCGCCGCCCTCGAAAATCTCCTTCAGGACCCACTCGAAGTCCTCCTGGGTCTCTTCGCTCGCAGGCAGCGCGTAGACGGCGCCCTTCATGGCCACGGAACCGAGCGCCTGCAGTCGCCTCCAGACCTTCACCCGCTGGTAGCCCGGCTTGGCTGGCATCTGGTGGATCAGCAGCAGCCAGCGGGCGGCATCGTCCAGGGCGGGGATCTTCGTGTTTGTCGTCACGGCGGCATAATAGCACGCCAGAGCAAAAGATACAGTTGTATCTTTCGTCGAAGTGAGTATATGAATCTCGCATCAAACGGATGAGGCGACCATGGCCCACGAAGTCCTCCCGCTGCCCTTCAAGCCGCACCGGCTCGACGGCCTGTCAGACCGGCTGCTGGTCAGCCATTACGAGAACAACTACGGCGGCGCGGTCCGACGCCTGAACGCCATCGAGGGGCGGCTCGCAGGCCAGGACTGGGCGGCGGCCCCGGTCTTCGACCTCAACGGCATCGGTCGCGAGCGGCTGATCGCCGCCAACTCTATGATCCTGCACGAGGCGTATTTCGACGCGCTTGGTGGCTCGGGTGAGCCGGGCGGCGGCCTGGCGCGGGCGCTCGAACGTGACTTCGGGTCCGTCGACCGTTGGCGGACGGAATTCACCGCCCTGGGCAAGGCCCTGGCGGGCGGCTCGGGCTGGGTCCTGCTGACTTGGTCCGAGCGCCTGGGCAGGCTGACCAACCAGTGGGCGGCCGACCACTGCCACACCCTGGCCGACGGCGTCCCGGTGCTGGCGCTCGACATGTACGAGCACGCCTACGCCCTCGACTTCGGGGCCAAGGCGGGGGCCTACGTGGACACCTTCATGCGCAACATCCACTGGGAGCGCATCGAGACGCGCCATGGCAGGGCGCTGGACCCCGGCGTGCCTCGGACTCCCTGGCCGAACCCCGAGGTGCCCAACGTCACCGCAGCCGAACTCCGCAGCATGCTGGAAGGCGGCAAGGACATCACCCTCGTGGATGTCTGCCTCGCCGAGGATCTACCCCGGCGCACCGACATGCTGCCGGGCGCCCGCTTTCTCGCACCCGAGGCCATCGAAACCTGGGCGGACGAACTGCCCCGCGACCGGCCCGTGGTCACCTACTGCATCTACGGCTTCCAGGTGAGCGGCAACACGACCGCGGAACTGCGGCGCCGCGGCCTGGACGCACGGAACCTCGCCGGCGGCATCACCGCCTGGCACGCCATGGGCGGTCCGACCGCCCCTCTCCCCCCGCAACGCAACCAAGGAAACGTGTCATGACGAAATGGGTCACGCGCGAGCATCCGAAGATCGACCGCATTGCCTGTCCCTGGCTGATCCGGCGCTTCGTCGAACCGGGCGCCGAGTTCATCTACGTGCCGACCGACCGGGTCTTCGCGGTCGCCAAGGAAACCGGCGCCATTGCCTACGACATCCCGGGCGCCGAGCCCTTCGCGCATGACGGCGAGCTCTGCTCCTTCGACGCCCTGATCAAGCACTACGACCTGAAGGAGCCAGCCCTGCACCGGCTGGCCCTCATCGTCCGCGGGGCCGATACGGCGCGGCACGACCTGGCCCCGGAGGCATCCGGCCTGCACGCCATTTCCATGGGACTGTCCGCCAATATCCCGGACGACCACGCCATGCTCGAGCAGGGCATGGTCATCTACGACGCGCTCTACACCTGGTGCCGCGGCGCCGCGGGCGAGATCCACAACTGGACGCCAGCCAAAGCCCCGAGCGCGGTCGCGCCGGAGGGGGTGCGTTGAGCGACGCGGTGACCGAGGCGACCCCGATCCCTGCACCCGGCGTGTCCGCCGACGCTGCGGCCGCGCGCCTGCCGTCTTTTGCCGAGGCGTTCCGGGTCTGGCTGAAGATCGGGCTTTTGTCCTTTGGCGGCCCAGCCGGGCAGATCGCGCTGCTGCACCGGGAGGTGGTGGACCAACGTCATTGGATCGGCGAGCGGCGTTTTCTGCACGCGCTGAACTTCGTCACCCTCCTGCCCGGGCCCGAGGCACAGCAGCTCGCGACCTACCTCGGATGGGTCATGCACGGGGTCCGGGGCGGCCTCGCCGCGGGCATCGTTTTCGTGCTGCCGGGCGCCGTCGTGATGCTGGCACTCTCGCTGATCTACGCGATGTTTGGCCACGTGCCGCTGATTGACGCGCTGTTCTTCGGGCTGAAATGCGCCGTGCTGGTGCTGGTGGTCGAGGCGACCCTGCGCATCTCCCGCCGCGCGCTGAAGGGTCGGGCGGCCTGGGCGCTCGCCTTCACGGCCTTTGTCGCTCTCTTCTTCCTCAACCTGCCCTTTCCGCTGGTGGTGTTGGCGGCGGGAGTCGTCGGCTATTTCGCACCCGCTTTCTTCTCCCATGGCGGCCACGGCAGCGCGAAGGGCGACACCCCGGCGCTGATCGACGCGGTTCTGGCCTCCGACCCCGGACGCCTGACACGGCTCGCGGCGGGCGCACGGCAGGCGGGCTACATAGGGCTGGCGCTCTGGCTCGTGCCGGTGGCGGTGCTTATGGGCGCGGTGGGCGGCACCTACGCGGACCTCGCCTGGTTCTTCTCCAAGATGGCCGTGGTCACGGTGGGGGGTGCCTATGCCGTCCTGGCCTACGTCGCCCAGGATGCCGTGCAGTCCTACCACTGGCTGTCCGCGCCCGAGATGCTGGCCGGGCTCGGCCTCGCCGAGACCACGCCGGGGCCGCTGATTCTGGTGCTGCAATTCGTCGGCTTCCTGGCAGGCTTCCGCGCACCGGAGGGGCTGAGCGGTATTCCCGGCGGGATTGTCGCCTCGGTGCTGGTGCTCTGGGTCACCTTTGCGCCCTGCTTCGTGTTCGTTTTCCTCGGTGCGCCCCTGGTGGAGCGCCTGCAGGAGAACCGGGCGCTGTCCGGCGCACTCGCCGCCATCACCGCGGCGGTGGTGGGCGTCGTCGCCAACCTCGCGGTCTGGTTCGCACTGCGGGTCCTTTTCGACGACCGTCAGACCGTGCAGGCCGGGCCCATCGCTCTCGATGTGCCGGTCCTCGGCAGCATCGATTTCGCGGCCCTGGCGCTCGCCGCCCTGGCCGCGGTGTGCCTGTTCCGGTTCAAGCTTGGCGTCCTGCGGACGCTCGGCGTCACCGCCGCCGCGGGCTTGATCCTGCGGTTCGGAACTGGGCTGTGATCCTGGCGCACGCCGCCGGCCGGAGGCCGCGCGCGGCCTTAACCCTGGCGAGCGTGCCCCTCCCGTTGCCGTCGGCGGAGGCCGCCGGGTACCGCCGTTTATGCACCGGGCAAATCCTTCGGCTCGTCGGCCGCGACATCGCCGACAACTCCACCGGACCGAGCACTACCGCGCGACGGGGTGCTCGCCTCGACGTTTATGGGGCGGCATCGGACCGGCCGGTGGAGGATCCAGCGCGAGATGCTCTGCCTGGCGCTCCAGGCGTCCGGTGACGAGGTGAGCCTGCGAGCAGAGGCGGACAAACCGCACACAGCCTTCATCCGGCGGCACGAGGGAGGCTGAGACCGCACCGTCCGAACAACAAGGAGGATCAGAAGATGACACACCCAATCAGCTTCCGCGTCGCCCTCTTGGGGCTTGCCCTGGCGCTGCCCGCCACTGGCGCGCTCGCGCAGCAGCAGCGCCCGGGCGAGGCGGCGGCCATCGCGAACCCCGACTGGCACCACATCGTCGCCTCAGTGCTGGGCAAGCCGGGGACGGAGATGCCCGGCGGGGTCTTCCGCGTCGCAATGCCCCGCACCGATCTTCGCGTGACCTTGGACGGCGTCGAGATCCGCCCCGGCTTCGCGCTCGGCGGTTGGGTCGCCTTCCACGAGCACGGGCAGGAGCTGATGGTCATGGGCGACCTCGTGCTTCTGGAGCAGGAGATCGCACCCGTGATGCGCCGCCTGGCGGCGGGCGGGCTCGAGGTGACGGCCCTGCACAACCACCTGCTTCGCGGCCAGCCCGCGACCATGTACCTCCATGTCGGCGGGCAAGGCGATGCGGCGCGGCTCACCACCGCGCTGCGCAACGCGCTCCAGGAGACCGCGACCCCGCTGCAGGGGGCGGCTGGTCCCGCTGGCGAGGATCGGATCGAGGGCCTCGATACCGCGGCCTTCGCCCGAGCGCTCGGCCGCGAGGGTCGAGCTGCGGGCGGCGTCTATGGCGTTTCCGTGCCGCGGGCCGAGGCTATTCGGGAGCATGGAGCCGAGGTGCCGCCCGCGATGGGCCTCGCCACGGCGATCAACCTCCAGGCCGCGGGGAATGGCAGAGGGGCGATCACCGGAGACTTCGTGCTGACCACCGGAGAGGTGGTGCCGGTGCAGCGGGCGCTGATCGAGAACGGCATCGAGGTGACGGCC
>JAQGHZ010000028.1 GCA_028291485.1 Rubritepida sp.
TCACCGCGACATCGGCGCCGTCGCGCGCCATGGCGGCGCAGATCGCCGCGCCGATGCCCTGCTGCGCGCCCGTGACCAGGGCAATGCGTCCCTTGAGCCGCATCACTCCGCCGCCAGCTTGAGGGCCACCGGATCGCGTCGTCCAAGCCGGGCCAGCATGGCATCCACCTCCGCGCGCGTGGCGTCGGAGAGCTTCGGCCCCGGCGCGCGCAGCGTCGGATGCGCGATGATCCCGCGCCGCGTCAGCACGTACTTGCGCACGGCGAGGCCGAGGCCCGGCTGGTGCTCCGTGCGGATGAGCGGGAGATGCGCCTCGAAGAGATCCATCGCCGCCTCGCGACCGCCCGCGGCCAGCAGCGCCCGCAGCTTCACCAGCATCTCGGGGAAGGCGTAGCCGGTCATGACGCCGTCGCTCCCGCGCATCGTCTCCTCCGGCAGGAAGAGGCCGCCATTGCCGCCATAGATGGCGATGCGGCGCATCTCGCCCTTGGCCATCATGCCGACCAGCGTCGCGATCTTGTCGAGGCCGGGCCAGTCCTCGGCCTTCAGCATCACGCAGCGCGGGTCCGCTGCCAACGCCGCGATCACGCGCGGCGGCAGGATGATGCCGTTGGACTGCGGATAATCCTGCAGCACCCAGGGCGCCGGCGAAACGGCCTCGGCCGCGCCCTGCAGCCAGGAGAGCGCCGCATCGTCGCCGCGCAGGCCGGCGGGGGGCGCGATCATCACGCCGGCCGCCCCCGCTTCCATGGCGCGCTCGGCCAGGGCCCGCATCGGCGCATAGCCGGGTGCCGAGACGCCCACGATCACCGGCAGCCCGTTCGCGTGCTTGAGCACGATGCGCACCAGCCGCATCGCCTCCTCCGCATCGAGCTTCGGCGCCTCGCCCATAATGCCGAGAATGGTCAGGCCGGTGGCGCCCGTCGCCGCATAGGCCTCCGCCATTCCGGCCGCGCTCCGCTCGTCCAGCGCGCCATCGGGCGTGAAGGGCGTCGGGCAGATGACGCAGACGCCGTTCGCATCGGCCGTGAGCATGGGACTTCTCCTCCAAGGCGTGGAAAACTAAACCCGATGTGAGCCGCTGCGAAGGACGGATGATGGATCTCCCCCAAGGAAAACTTCCAGGTGGAATGCCGCCGACAAGCCGCGATCTTGTCGGCTATGGGCGCAACCCTCCGGATCCCCGCTGGCCGGGCGGCGCACGGCTGGCGCTCTCCTTCGTGGTGAATGTCGAGGAGGGCGCGGAGCTTTCGCTGGCCAGCGGCGACACCCGCAACGAAAGCGTGCACGAGATCCGCGAGGAGGTGACCGGCCAGCCCGACCCCTGCATGGAGACGCACTACGCCTATGGCGCGCGCGCCGGCATCTGGCGGATCCTCGACGCCTTCGATGCGACCGGCGTGAAGGCCACCTTTTCCGCCTGCGGCCGCGCGGTGGCCGCGAACCCGCATCTGGCCCGCGCGCCGGCGGAGGCCGGGCATGAGGTCAGCGCCCATGGCTGGCGCTGGGAGAGCCTCGCCAACATGCCCGAGGCGCAGGAGCGCGCGGTGATCGCCGGCACGATCGACGCCATCGTAAAGGCCGTCGGCACGCGGCCCGTCGGCTGGCACACGCGCTCCGCCGCCTCGATGAACACGCGGCGCCTGCTGCTGGAGGAGGGCGGCTTCCTCTACGACAGCGACGTCTATGACGACGACCTGTCGCGCATGGGCGCGCCTGGACATGTCATCCTGCCCTATTCCTTCGACACCAACGACATGCGCTTCTCGCCCGGCGGCGGCTTCGTGCAACCGGAGGACTTCTCCCGCTATTGTATCGGCGCGATCGACTGGCTCATGCACGAGGGAAAGACGGCGCCGAAGATGCTCTCCATCGGGCTGCACCTGCGGATCATCGGCCGGCCGGGCCGCATGCCCGGCCTCGCCGCGCTACTGGAGCACGTGGCGAAGACGCCGGGCATCTGGGTCGCGCCGCGGCGCGAGATTGCGACGCATTGGTTGAAAATCGCCCAGGAAAGGCCTTGATCGACAGCCATTAGGAGCTGCATGTCCCTCGCCCCTGCCTTGTCCGTCCCAGCCCTTTCGGTTGTCGTCCCCTGCTACAACGAGCAGGAGGTGCTGCCCGAATTCCACGCCCGCCTCGTGCCGGTGATGGACGCGCTCGGCTGGCCCTGGGAGGTCGTCTACGTGAATGACGGCTCGCGCGACACGACGCTGGCCGTGATGTCCACCCTCGCGGCAGCGGATGCGCGGGTGGCGATCGTCAATCTCTCGCGCAACTTCGGCAAGGAGATCGCGCTGACGGCCGGCCTCGATCACGCGCGCGGCAGCGAGGGCGTGATCGTCATCGACGCCGACCTACAGGATCCGCCGGAGGTGATTCCGGACCTCGTCGCCGCGGCGCAGCAGGGGTTCGACGTCGCCTATGCCCAGCGCAGCGTCCGCCATGGCGAGAATGTCCTCAAGCGCATCACGGCGGCGGGGTTCTACCGCGTGATGCAGCGGCTCGGCGGCAAGGTACAGCTGCCGCGCGACACGGGCGACTTTCGTTTCATGTCGCGCCGCGCGCTGGACGCGCTGCTGACCCTGCGCGAGCAGCATCGCTTCATGAAGGGGCTCTTCGCCTGGGTGGGATTTCCGTCCGTCGCCGTGCCCTACGAGCGGGCGCCGCGCGCCGCCGGCGAGACCAAGTGGAACTACTGGAAGCTGTGGAACCTGTCGCTGGAGGGCATCACCAGCTTCACCGTCGGCCCGCTCAAGATCGCGACCTATCTGGGGCTCGCCACCGCCTTCTTCGCCGGCCTCTACCTGTTGCAGCTCGTGGTACGGACGATCTTCTTCGGCAATCCCACGGCCGGCTATCCGAGCCTGATGGCCGTCGTGCTGTTCCTCGGCGGCGTGCAGCTGATGACGCTCGGCATCATCGGCGAGTATCTCGGCCGCATCTTCAACGAGACCAAAGGGCGGCCGCTCTACCTGGTCGAGCGGCATATCCCCTCATCGGCAGACCGTGAGGTCTCCCACCGCCCGGCAGCCTGAGCCGGAGAGCCCCGGAAATTCTCCCCTTGGGGGCAGTCCCACCCGCAGCTCGCCGGGTGCGAGCGGCGAGGCCGACACCTCCGCATCGGTGCAGCGGGGCGGCGTGCGCCAGCGGGCGGCGTACATGGTGTTCACCGGGCGCGGCGTCTCGCTCGCCAGCAGCAGCAATTCCAGCGTGCGGATGCGCGCCGCGTCGTCGTCGGGCGCGATGCAGGCCCAGGAGGGCAGGAAGGTGATGCGGCTCGCCTCGCGGAAGAGCGGGCGGAGCTCGTCGGCCTCGACCGTCCAGGGCGCATGCCGATGGGCCCAGGCGCGGAGGCCCTCGCGCATCGGCCCGGCATCGACGAATTGCAGCAGCCCGCAGGCGAACAGGATCACGACGCCACGCGGTCCCCGGCTGGCGAGCAGCACGGCGGCGCCGATCATCAACGCATAACCGACCGGCCAGAAGAAGCGGCCGGAGGCGCGGAACTGCTCCAGGAATCCGGGCGCGGGGCCGAGGTCCAGCACGATCCGGTCGCCCAGTCCGATGCGGAACGAGACGGCGAGGGCCGTCAGCCCCAGCAGCGCCAGCACGAGGCCGAGATGCGCGCGCAGCCCCGGGCCGATGCGCGACCGCGCCACCAGGACACCCGCGATCAGTGCCGCCCAAAGCCCGAGGCCGAGCCAGTTGTAGCCTTCCCAGCCGCCATGGCCGGTCGCGTCCACCTCGGCGGGGGCCCAGCCGCCCAGGATCAGCGACCGGAAGGGCCAGACCGGCGAGAGCAGGTTCAGCGCGTATTGCCCGTAGCCGCCGTCGCCAGAGGCGCCGAAATAGCCGAACAGCGCCATCACGCCGATCATGGCGGCCGCCGCGCAGGCCGCGCCGATTCCCGCGTGGAGGAAGCGTTCGCCGCGCAGCAACACGGTCAGCGGCACGGCGGCGAGCAGCGCCAGGGACATCAGCGCGAGATAGGGATGGATCAGCAGCGCCACCGCCTGCCAGGGCACGGCGATCCACCACCAGCGCCGCGATTCCAGCAGCCGGAAGTAGAGGCCCAGCGACACCAGGATCGCGAAATGCCCGCAGAGCGCCGCGTGGCCGTAGCGCAAGATGAAGGCCGGCATGGCGCTCGCCATCAGCGCGACGGCGAGGCCGGGCCAGAAGCCCCGCACCCCCGCCCCGCGCAGCGCCCAGACAGCAGCGACCGGCTGCAGGACCCAGGCGATCGCATAAAACAGGCCGATGCCATGAAAGCCCTCCGGCAGCATCGGGGCCATCAGCTTCAGGGGGAGGGCCAGGGCCGGAATTCCGTCCAAAAACGCAAGGTTCACATTTCCTAGGCTGCCCACATCCAGCGGCGGCCAGCGCCAGGCATCGGCCAAAAAGTGCCGCTGGGCGATCGCATGCTGGGCCGCGTCGCCCACCGGCCGCCAATCGAGCCCCGTGCGCGGCCAGATGAAATCCAGCCCGAACAGATGGATCGCCAGCAAAGCTCCCAGCAGGCATGAGGCGGGATAGGCGAGACGGGACACCGCGGGCTCCAGGACGATTGCATTCCTCGTGGCATTTCAGCCCCTTGCCGGCAAGGCCGGGATTTTTTTGCGCTGCCACATTCCTGCCCCAACCGGGCCCGATTGCCGCCCGCGATGGCAGGCAAAACCGCATCGTGGCCAGGGAGCGGATGATCCTCTCCCGCGCTGCAACCGGATCGGTGAGGGCGGCATGTTGGCCCGGATCACCGTGAATGAGGCCAGTATGCCTGGGTTGGACGCGTTTTCGTCCCTGCAGCGTGAAGTGATCCTCCGCGAGACGCGGATGGGTGGCGAATACCGCGCCCCCAGCCTCATGCTTGCCCCGCCCCACGCCCAATGGCGCGAGGGGCTGCGGCCGCACCTCAAGCGCGCCATGGACGTGCTCGGCGCCGGCGCCCTGCTGGCGTTCCTGGCCCCCGTCATGCTGGCCATCGCCCTCGTGATCCGCCTCGACGGCGGCCCTGCCCTTTTCGGCCATCGCCGCATCGGCCGCTACGGCCATGGCTTCGCCTGCCTCAAGTTCCGCTCGATGGTGACCGACAGCCAGGCCCGCCTCGAGGCGATGCTGGCGCGCGACCCGGAAGCGCGCGCCGAGTGGGAGGCCACGCACAAGCTGAAGAACGACCCCCGCGTGACGCGGATCGGCCGCTTCCTGCGTGCCACCTCGCTCGACGAGCTGCCGCAGCTCATCAACGTGCTGCTCAGCCAGATGAGCCTCGTGGGTCCGCGCCCGGTCATCCAGGCGGAGCTCGATCGCTTCTACGGCGCCGCCGCCGCCCATTACATGAGCGTGCGCCCCGGCCTGACCGGCCTCTGGCAGGTCTCCGGCCGCTCGGATACCAGCTATGCCCAGCGCGTGGCGCTCGACGTGGCCTATGTGTCCCGCCCCTCGATCTGGCAGGACATCGCCATCCTGGCCCGTACCCCGATGGCGGTGCTGTCGCGCCGCGGCGCCTGCTGAGCTAGGTTCGGCGCCTCCAATCCAGGCGCAATGATCATGAGCCAGACCATCGAGGCGCGCGCCGGTGCGCGCCGCCTCATCTCAGGCATGTTCTGGAATGCGCTGGGTCGCGGCCTGCCGCTGCTCCTCGCCCTGGTCCTGACGCCCATCCTGGTCCGCGAGATGGGGCTGGAGCGCTGGGGCCTCTTCACCCTGGCCCTCGCCCTTGTCGGCGTCTTCGGCATCTTCGATCTGGGAATCGGCCCGGCCCTGACCCGTGGCCTCTCCGAGCGCATGGCGGAAGGCGAGGATGAGGAGGCCGGCCGGCTGGTCGGCACGGCGATGGTGGCGCTGGGCGGCTTCGCCACATTGGGCGCCGCGGTCTTCTGGTTCCTCCTGCCCTGGCTGATGAAGAGCGCGCTGAACGTGCCGCCGGAATTGCAGGAGGAGGCGCTGGTCGCCTTCCGGATCCTGGCCTGCTCGGCGCCGCTCATCGTGATCAACGCGGCGCTCTGGGGCGTGCTGGCGGCGCATCAGCGCTTCGCCGCGGCCAACCTTGTCACTATTCCCGTGGCGGCGATGTACTATGTCGGCCCCGTGCTGCTGCTGATGGTCTGGCCGAGCCTGGTCGCCGTGATGCTGGCGCTGGTGGCCTGCCGGCTGGCCAACACCCTCTCCTATCTCTGGCTGGCGCGGCCGCTGCTGCCGCGGCTCTCCGTCGGCAGCCCGGCGATGGTCCTCCCGCTGCTGCGGATCGGCGGCTGGATGACCTTCGCCTCCATCCTGAACCAGGCATTGCTCTACGCCGACCGCTTCCTGATCGGCGCCATGCTGACGCTGGCCGCCGTCGCGCATTATGCGACGCCGCTCGACCTCGTGCTGCGCATGTGGATCCTGCCCATCGCCATCGCGCAGGCGCTCCTGCCCGCCATGGCCTCGGCCTTCCGGACGCTCCCCCAGGTCACCTCCGGCCTGCTCCGCCGCGGCGCCATGATGATGATCCTGCTGACCCTGCCGCCCTGCCTCGTCCTGGCCGGCGCCGGCGACTGGGCGCTGCGGCTGTGGCTCGGTGCGGAGTTCGCGGCGAATGGCGGGATGGTGCTGC
>JAQGHZ010000061.1 GCA_028291485.1 Rubritepida sp.
TACTCGATATCCTTGAACGAGTTGCGGAAGATGATGTCCTTGTTCTCGAGGTACTCGCGCTCCCAAGGGTGCTAGAATTCCTTGAAGCGGTTGAGCATCCCGAACAGCCCGACATTCATCGAGCCGAGGTTCAGCGAGGCGACCTCGGGCTTGTGGGTCGCGGCCGGGCGCACGCGCTCCTCGACGGTCATGGTCGGCGCGCCGCCGGTGGTGATGTTCACCACGCAGTTGGACGCCTGCTTGATGACGCCGAGGAAGGGCGCGAAGGCCTCGGGCGACTGGTCGGGACGGCCGTCCTTCGGGTCGCGCGCATGCAGGTGGACGATGGCCGCGCCCGCTTCCGCCGCACCGATGGCGGCATCGGCGATCTCGCTGGCCGTGATCGGCAGGTGCGGCGACATGCTGGGCGTGTGGATCGCGCCGGTGACGGCGCAGGTGATGATGACGCGGCGCGGTTTGGCCATGTTCCTCAGTCCTTGTTCTTGTGGGCAACCAGCGCGGCGAGCTTCTCGTCGCGCCACTTCATCTTCGCCGCGAGGTCGGGCGCGGGCGTCCATTGCTCGGCCACGCGCGGGGTGTCGTACACGCCGGGCGACGGCGGCTCGGCCGCGAGGCGCTTGTAGAAGCCGGTGAAGCGCGCGCAGTAGTCGGGAATGCCGCCGGGCGCGTTCAGCTCGATGGTCTCGAAGGGGCCCATGAAGGACCAGCGCAGGCCGAGCCCGTCCTTCACCGTCTTGTCCAGGTCCTCGGGCGTCACGTAGCCCTCGTCCACGAGGCGGAAGGCCTCGGCGAGCAGCGCGCCCTGCAGGCGGTTGACGATGAAGCCCTCGACCTCCTTGAGCACCGTGATGGGGACCTGGCCGATCTCGGCATAGATGCTTCTGGCGCGCGCGATGACGTCCGGATCGGTGAAGTCCGCGCCGCTCAGCTCCACGATGGGGATGAGGTGCGGCGGGTTCACGGGATGGGCGATCAGGCACCGCGCGCGGCCCTTCAGCTCCGAGGCGAAGAGGCTGATGCGGATGGCGCTGCTGGAGGAGGCGAGGATGGCCCCCGGCGGCGCCAGCCTGTCGAGCTCGGCGAAGATCACGCGCTTGATGTCGACGACCTCCGGGCCGTTCTCCTGCACGAGCACGACGCCCTCCAGCGCCTCCGCGAGCGTCCCCGCGGCCGAGATGCGCGAGGCGGCGCCTGCGGGATCGTCGCAAAGGCCGGCGGCGGCCAGGCCCTTCAGCCCCTCGGCGCAGAGGCCGACGGCCTTCGCCGCGACGCCCTCTTTCGCGTCCTGGAGCCGCACGGCATAGCCCGCGCGGGAGAAGATCATCGCCCAGGCGCGGCCGATGAGCCCGCTCCCGACGATGGCCACGGTTTTCACAGCCACAGGACTTTCCTCCGCAGTTCCAGGTCTTCGCGCAGGATGCGGCTCTCGCCGCTCCACGTCACGCTGCCGCGCTCCAGCGCGACGGTGCGGTCGGAGAGCGCCAGCGCGAGGTCGAGGTGATGGTCCACGAGGATGATCGAGACCTCGTGTCGCAGCTTGTCGAAGGCCTCGAAGAGCTCTTCGGAGATGGCCGGCGAGAGTCCCTCGAAGGGCTCGTCCAGCAGCAGCAGGCGCGTGTCGCCCATCAGCGCGCGGGCCACGGCGACCATCTGCTGCTCACCGCCCGAAAGCCGGTCGGCCTCGACCTTCCAGCGCGTCTTGAGCCGGGGGAAGAAGGCGAGCACGCGCTCCTCCTCCCAATGCGTGCCCGCGCCGGTGAGGCGCTTGAGCCGGCCGAGGCCGAGATTCTCCTGCACGCTCATGCCCGCAAAGAGCCCACGCCCCTGCGGCACGAAGCCCACGCCGCGGCGGGCGGCGACCTCGGCCGAGAGCCCGGCCAGCTCCTCGCCCGCGAGCGCCACGCGGCCGGAGGCGGGCGGTGCGATGCCCATGATGGTCTTGAGCAGCGTGGACTTTCCCGCGCCGTTGCGGCCGAGCAGGGCCATGACCTCGCCCTTGTGCAGGTCGAGCGAGACGTCACGCAGGATGTGGCTCTTGCCGTAGTAGGTGTTCACCTTGTCGAGCGTGAGCAGGACGCCGGATTCCGCCGCGCTCGCGCGCGGCTTGGCGGCCACCGCATGCGCGCCGCTGCCGAGATAGACGGCCTGCACGCGCTCGTCGCCGCGCGCATCCTCGACGCCGCCATCCACCAGCACCTCGCCCTCGTTCATCACGGTGACGCGGTCGGCGATCTGGAAGACGCGGTCGATGTCGTGCTCCACCAGCAGCACGGGGATGTCGGCCGACAGGCGCTTGATGAGGTCGCCCACGCGCTGGCGCTCGGCGGCGGCGAGGCCGGCCAGCGGCTCGTCCAGCAGCAGCACGCGCGGGCGGGTGGCCAGCGCCAGGCCCATATCGACCAGCCGCTGCCCGCCATAGGACAGCGCGCCCGCCTCGGCCTGCTCGATGCCGGCCAGGCCCATCCAGCGGATCAGCGTCGCCGTCTCCACGTTGATCTCGGGGATGGCGAGGGCTGAACGGCAGGGCGAGAAGCGCTCCACGTGCCGCGCCTGGATGGCGAGGCGGATGTTCTCCTCGATCGTCAGGCCCGGGAAGAGGTTGGTGATCTGGAAGGAACGCCCGAGCCCGGCCCGGGTGATGGCATAGGGCTCCAGCCCGCCGATCTGCCGCCCGTCCAGCACGACGCGGCCATGGTCGGGCGTGAACAGGCCGGAGAGCAGGTTGAAGGCCGTCGTCTTGCCCGCGCCGTTGGGGCCGATCAGCGCGTGCAGGCTGCGGTCGGCGACGTCGAAGGAGACCTCGCGCACCGCGCGCACGCCACCGAAGGATTTCTGCAGGCCTTCGGCAATGAGGACGGCACCGTCGGACGTGCCTGGGCGGAGAAATTCCGGCGGCACGGGCGTCGGCGCCTCCACGCGGCGCGCGGACATGGCGGCGTCGAGATCCGGTGCCTTGGGCCGGAAGGGGGCCAGCAGCCGCTCGGCCACGCCCACCAGCCCGCTCGGGCTGAACAGGATGAAGCCCACGAAGAGCAGGCCGAACACCAGCAGCCAGTTGGCCGTGTAGATCGACAGGAACTCGCGGAACAGGATGTAGAAGAGCGCCCCCAGCGCCGGCCCGAGGAAGGAGCGCATCCCGCCGATCACCACCATCGCCAGCAGCTCGCCCGAGAAGGCGATGTTGAGCGGGTCGGCGC
>JAQGHZ010000072.1 GCA_028291485.1 Rubritepida sp.
GGCACGATGCAGGAACCGCGCTCCGGATGGGAGGGGTTTCGTTGCGCGGAGGGAGGACGCATCCTTCCGCCTCCACAGGAGGCGACACCCCATGGCCCTGCGCTGCGACCTGATCATCCGCGACGCCACCCTCATCGACGGCACCGGCGCACCGCGCCGCCGCGGCGATATCGGGGTGAAGGGCGACCGGATCGCGGCGGTGGGCGACCTCTCGGCCATGAGCGCGGATCGCGAGGTCATGGCCGAGGGCCGCGTCGTCGCGCCCGGCTTCATCGACGCGCACACGCATGACGACCAGGCGGTGCTCTGCGGCCCGGCCTGCATGCTGTGCCGCGTCTCGCAGGGCGTCACCACGGTCGTCATCGGCAATTGCGGGATCAGCATCGCCCCCGTGCCCATGGCCGAGCGCCCGCCCGCGCCGATGGATGGCGTCTGCGCGCCGGAGTGGTGGATTTTCGACAGCTTCGCGGCCTTCGCGGATCGGCTGCGCACCACGCCCTCCTCGGTGAACACCGTCGCGCTGATCGGCCATATGTCGCTGCGCGTCGGCGCCATGGGCCGCAACGACCTCGACCGTCCGGCGACGGACAAGGAGGCCGAGCGCATGCGGAAGATGCTCGCCCAGTCGCTGGCCGAGGGCGCGTCCGGCTTCTCCACCGGCCTCTTCTATCCGCCGAGCAAGCATGCGCCGACCGACGAGGTCATCGCCGTCGCCGAGGCGCTGCGCGGCACGGGCGGCCTCTACGTCACCCACATGCGCGACGAGGCGAACGGCGTGCTCGACAGCATCGAGGAGACGCTGAAGATCGGCGCGGCCGTCGGCGCGCCCGTCGTCATCAGTCACCACAAATGCGCGCAGCCGGAGAATCACGGCCGCTCGGTCGAGACGCTGCCGCTGATCGAGAAGCTGTCGCAGAGCCATTCCGTGGCCTTCGACGTCTATCCCTACACGGCCTCCTCCACCTCGCTCGGCGTGCGCAAGCCGCGGCCGGACGTGCCTGTCATGGTGACCTATTCCGTGCCGCATCCGGAGATGGCGGGCCGGATGCTGAAGGACATCGCGGCGGAATGGGACGTGTCGCTGGAGGCGGCGGCCCAGCGGCTGATGCCCGGCGGCGGCGTCTTCCACAACATGGCCGAGGAGGACGTCCGGCGGATCATGGGGAACCGGCTCTCCATGATCGGCAGCGACGGCGGGCCGCTGGCAAAGCACCCCCATCCGCGCCTCTGGGGCACCTTTCCGCGCGTGCTGGGGCATTATTGCCGCGAGCTCGGAATCTTCGATCTCGAGACGGCCGTCCACAAGATGACGGGCCGCACGGCTGATGTCTTCGGGCTGGAGGGCCGCGGCACGTTGAAGGAAGGCGGCTTCGCCGACCTCGTGATGTTCGACGCCGCCACGGTGAAGGACCGCGCCACCTTCACCGAGCCGCGCCAGGTGGCCGACGGCATCCTGGAGACCTGGGTGAACGGCCAGTCCGTCTACACCTACGAAGGCGGCGCAAGCGACACGCCGGCCGGGCGCCTGCTGCAACGCGCGGCGTGACGCTGCGCCGCGTCGCGCTGCCGGAGGTTCCCGGCGGGTTGTGGCTGAGCGCCATGCCGGGACGCACGGAGCCCTTGGACGACTTCCTCGCGGCGACGGCGTCCCTGCGCATCGGCCATCTTCTCTGCCTGGCCGGCGAGGCGGAGATCGCCGCCAGGTCGCCCGACTATGCCGCCTTGCTGGCGTCGGGCGACCGGCCCTGGAACTGGCACGCCCATCCCATCCAGGACTTCGGCATCCCCGGCGACGCGACGGATTTCGCCGCCTGCCTCGCGGAGGTCGCCGCACTTCTGCGTGACGGCGAGCGCATCGTCCTCCATTGCGCTGCCGGCATCGGGCGAACCGGCACCGCCGCGCAATGCCTCCTGCTGACGCTCGGGCTGGATCGGGCCGCGGCGGAGGAACGTGTCGCGACCGCCGGCTCGTCTCCCGAAACGCCGGAGCAGCGCGGCTTCGTGGATCGTTTCCGCGCCTAGCCCCTTATTTTCACGCGTGATTCAAACCTTCGGCACCTACGAGCCTTCGGTCATCACGATTCAATCCTTGTCCAGATCCGCGGGCCGATGGGCGATCTGCAGCGACACGAGCCAGCCCAGCACCACCGTCATGTAGATCTGGCCCAGCAGCGCCTCCAGCATCACCAGCGATCGCGCGATGGGATGGAGGGGCGTGAGGTCGCCGAAGCCCACCGAGGTCAGCGTGATCACCGAGAGGTAGAAGAAGCGCACGCCATGCGGCGCGGTGGGCGAAGGGTCCGGGCCGAGGTTGAAGGCGCCGGGCGCCAGCCGCTCCGTCGCGTCGAAGAAGATCGCGAAGATGATCGCCGCCAGCAGGTATACGATCACCGCGCCCATCAGGCGCCGCACCGTCATTCGCCCGTGGCTGAACACGCGCAAAAGCAGCCGCGCGCAGAGCAGGATGAGGAAGAGCGTGGCGACGGCCTCGGCGGCCATCGTCAGGGCGGAGGATCGCCCGGCGGCGGCGGCATAGGTCTCGATGCCGAAGAGCAGGAGGCCGAGGGCGACGATCGGCCGCGAGAGGCGCCCTTGCCCGCCCAGGGTGAGGACGCCGGAGAGGACGACCACCACCATCAGCATCCCGAGGAGTGGGCGGCGGATCAGCTCCATGTCGGCCAGCGGCGCCGAGGCGAATATGAGCACCACCAGGGCGCCGAGCAGCAGCGGCAGGACGCGCTCGCCACGCGGGATCCGTGAGAGGATGGGGCTGTTCATGCGTAGCGATCCCTGCCGATTCGGGATCGCCATAGGAGCATGGTCGCCCTATCGGCGCAGGCTCTTCTTCAGCTCGCGCAGGTTCAGGCCGCCGCTGAGCTGCGCCACGAGGAAGTAACAGGCGCCGCCCACCGCGCAGACCAGGCCCAGCAGGGCGATGCCGATCAGCCCCGGGCCTGGCGCCAGCGCCCAGTTCAGCGCGGCCAGGACCAGGCCCATCATCGCCGAGGCCAGGAAGAGCCGCGGTGCCACGCGGCGCAGCCGGTGGTCCCAGTGGAGCTGCCCGCGGCGCGACAGCAGCCAGGCCAGCAGGCCCGCGTTCACCCAGGCCGAGATGCCGGTCGAAAGCGCTACGCCCACATGCTGCAGCGGCCCCATCAGCGCGAGGTTCAGCGCGAGGTTCAGCGCCACGCAGCCGATGCCGATCTTCACCGGCGTCGCCGTGTCGCCGCGGGCGAAGAAGCCGGGGACGAAGACCTTCACCAGCACGAAGGCCGGCAGGCCGAAGGCATAGGCGATCAGCGCGCGCGAGGTGAGCCGCGCCTCCTCGGCCCCGAAGGCGCCGCGCTGGAACAGCGCCTCCAGGATGGGCAGCGCCAGCACCGCCAGCGCGACGGCCGCCGGCACGGCGAGCGCGATGGAGATCTCGATGGCGCGGTTGATGCTGCGATGGGCCGAGAGCGGCTGGCCGGCATGGATCTGCCTGGCCAGCAGCGGCAGCAGCGCGGTGGCCACCGCCGCGCCGATCACGCCGAGCGGCAGCTGCGCCACGCGGTCCGCGTAGTAGAGGTAGGAGACCGAGCCCGAGGGCAGGAAGGACGCGATGATGACGTCGACCGCGAGGTTGAGCTGCGTCACGCCCGCGCCGATGAGACCCGGTCCCATCCGCCGCAGCACCAGCCGCACCTCGGGCGGCAGGGCCAGCGCGTGGAAGAGGTTCAGCGCCATGCCGGCCCGCGCGCTGGCCCACATCACGAGGCCGAGCTGCACCGCGCCGGAGATGGTGACGCCCCAGGCCAGCGCATGGGCGGGCGTCGCCACGAAGGGCGCGAGGGCGAAGAGCGCGATCATCGAGAGCAGGTTGAAGAAGATCGGCGCCGCCGCCGCCGCCGCGAACTTCCCCAGCCCGTTCAGTACCCCGCTGACCAGCGCCGTCAGGCAGATCAGCAGCAGATAGGGGAAGGTGATGCGCGTGAGCTCGATGGCCAGTGCGAATTTCGCCGGGTCGTCGCGGAAGCCGGGCGCCAGCGCCTGCATGAGCTGCGGCATGAAGACCAGGCCGAGGCCGGTCAGGATGGCGAGCCAGAGCGTCAGCAGCATCGCCATCCGCTCGGCCAGCGCCTTGGCCGCGGCCGGTCCGCGCTGCGTCAGCGCCTGAGCGAAGGCCGGCACGAAGGCGGCGTTGAAGGCGCCCTCGCCGAAGAGGCGGCGGAACAGGTTGGGCAGCTTCAGCGCGACGAAGAAGGCGTCGGCCATCGGCCCGGCGCCGAGCTTCGAGGCGATGAGCATATCCCGCAGAAAGCCAAGGACGCGGCTCGCCATGGTCCAGGCGCCGACGGTGGCGATGGAGCGGAACACGGAGGCCCTAAGCCGGGCCGGCGGCTTCGCGGTAGGGCGAGGGCCCGCCGCCGGGGGCGGGGGGCGGCGCCAGCGCCTCCAGCAGCGCCGAGCGCAGCGGCCCGAGCTTGCGCTCGTTCTCGACTTTCAGGCCGAAGACGTCCTTCACGTAGAACACGTCCACCGCGCGCACGCCGTAGGTGGTGATGTGGGCCGAGGCGATCTGCAGCCCCTGCTCGCTGATCGCCGCCGTCACGTCATGCAGCAGGCCCGGCCGGTCGCGGCCGTTCACCTCGATGACCGTGTGGGTGTTGGAGGCGAAGTTGTCGACCACGACACGTGGCGGCACGGTGACGGCGGCCAGCCGCGCCGGCTCGCGCCGCACCTTGCGGATCTCGGCGGCAAGCTTGAGCCGGCCGGACAGCGCCTGCTCGATCAGCACGGAGAGGCGCGCGAGGCGGTGTGGCGCCTCGAAGGCCCCGCCGGCGCTGTCCTGCACCCAGAAGGTGTCGAGCGCCATGCCGTTGGTGAGCGTGTGGATGCGCGCATCCACGATGGAAGCGCCCGCCACCGCCAGCGCGCCGGAAATACGGCTGAACAGGCCCGGATGGTCGCTGCAATAGATGGTGACCTCGGTCACCGCGCGGTCGGCCAGCACGCGGGTGCGGACGGTGAGCGGCGCCCTGTCGGCCTCAGCCTGGCGGACGATGCCGGCGTGGCGCGCATGGGTCTCGGAATCGAAGGAGAGCCAATAGCCGGGATAGCCGAGCGACATGAAGAGGTCGGTCTCGGGCTTGGTAAAGGCGGGCAGCATGACGATCGCCGCCTCCTTGGCGCGGGCCACGCGCACGTCGCGCTCGGGCACGGTCATGCCGCCGGCGAGCACCTCGCTGACGCGCCAGTAGACCTCCCGCAGCAGCGTCGCCTTCCAGGCGTTCCAGACGCGGGGGCCGACAGCGCGCATATCGGCCACGGTCAGCACCAGCAGCAGGCGGAGGCGCTCGGGCGACTGCACTTGGTCGGCGATGTCGAGGATGGTCTTAGGGTCCTCGATGTCGCGCTTGAAGGCCGTCTGCGAGACGAGGAGGTGGTGCAGGATCAGCCAGGAGACGGTCTCCGTCTCCTCGGCGCTCATGCCCAGGCGCGGGCAGATCTCCTGCGCGAAGCGCGCGCCGAGCTCGCTGTGGTCGCCGCCGCGGCCCTTGGCGATGTCGTGCAGCAGCGTCGCGACATAGAGCGCGCGGCGCGACTGCAGCTGGGTCATCAGCTCGGTGGCGACGGGCGCGATCTCGTTCAGCTCGCCGCGGTCGATCTGCTGCAGCACACCGATGGCCTCGATCGTGTGCTCGTCGACCGTGAAGACATGGTAGGTGTCGAACTGCATCAGGCCCACGATGCGGGCCCATTCGGGGATGAAGCGCCCGAGGAAGCCGGCCTCGTTCAGCAGCCGCAGCCACTTCGCCGCGTCCTTGCCGGTCAGCAGGTCGATGAAGAGCTTGCTCGCCTCGGGGTCGCCGCGCAGCCGGTCGGCCTGGCGCGAATGGCGGATCAGCGCCCGGATGGCGAGCGGGTGGATTTCCAGGTTGCGGTCGCGCGCGGCCTTCACCATGCGCAGCATGAGCACCGGCTCGCGGGAGAAATCGCGATCGGGCGGGGCCGCGACCAGCTTGCCGTCGGCGAAGGCGAGGCCGAGGGTCGCGAGCCCCTCGTCGCCGCCCTTGCGCGTGGCCGGCGGGCCGAGGGCGGCGCGCTCGATCGCCGGCTCCAGCACGCGGGAGAGGCGCACCACCTCGCGCGAGGTGAGGAAGAGGTGCTTCATCAGCCGCTCGGCGCCGTCCTGCGCGCCGTGGCGGGTGTAGCCCATGCGGGCCGCGATGACGGGCTGCAGGTCGAAGGTCAGGCGTTCTTCCGCCCGCCCGGTCACGTAGTGGAGATGGAACCGGAGGGTCCAAAGAAAATCCCAGGCGCGGGCGATGGCGCGGACCTCGCCGTCGGTCAGCAGCCCGCCGCCGGGGCTCTCGGGGCCGGCCAGCTCGTGCATGCGGCGGACGCCGAAAGCGTAGCGCGCCAGCCAGTATAAGGTCTGGAGGTCGCGCAGCCCGCCGCGCCCCTCCTTCACATGCGGCTCGACCAGGAAGGGGCTCTCGCCGTAGCGCGCGTGGCGCAAGGCGCGCTCGGCGCGCTTGGCGGCGAGGAAGGGCGCGAGGCCTTGCGACCGGAGCGCATTGAAATCGACCAGGAAGGCCGTGAACAGCGCCTCCTCGCCGGAGAGGAAGCGCGCATCCACCAAAGCGGTGAGGATGGTCGCGTCCTTCAACCCTTCGGTGATGCAGTCCTTCGCGCTGCGCGTGGCGTGGCCGACCTTCAGGCCGAGATCCCACAGCAGGTAGAGCATGAATTCGATCATGCGGCGTGTGCGCGGGCCGGGCTCGCGCTCGGTCAGGAAGAGCAGGTCGATGTCGGAATGCGGGGCGAGGACGCCACGGCCGTAGCCGCCGGTCGCCACCAGCGCGAAGTCCACCTGGCGCGCCCCGGCCGCCGGCGGCACCATCACGGCAGCGTAGTTCTGGATGTTGTAGAGCATCCCGTCCATGTGCTGGCTAAGCTGCCTGGCGGCGCCGAGTCCATGGATCTCCTGGCTTTCGAAGGCGCGCTGCACCTGGGCCTGGAAGCGCCCGAGCTCGCGGCGCAGCAATCCGAGCGCGACGTCGCGCGCGATCGGCGCGCCGCCGGGAAGCAGCGTGTCCTGCAAGCTCAACTCGGCCCGTCCGGCCGTCGCCATCCTCATGTCAACCAGACTACAGAGCTTCCGTTCCGGCCGCGAGTGCCTTGAGGTTGTAAAGAGCGTCCTGCGCCTCACGGGGCGAGAGCCGGTCCGGTTCCAGCTTCGCCAGCGCCTCCAGCACCGGGTTCCCAGGTGTGGCCGGCGCGCGGGCGAAGAGCGGCATCTCGGCGGTCAGCGGATCGGCGGCCTCGCGCGAGCGCTCCTCCAGGGAAATGAGCACGGCGGCGGCGCGCTTCAAGACGGGCGCGGGCACGCCGGCGAGCTTGGCGACATGCACGCCCCAGCTCTTCTCGGCCGCGCCGGCGGCGACGCTGTGCTGGAAGATCACCTCGCCGCGCCATTCGCGCACCTGCATGGCGGCGAGGCGCATCTCGGGCAGGCGGTCGGCCATGACCGTGAGTTCATGGAAGTGGGTCGCGAAGAGGGTGCGGCAGCGGATGCGGTCGTGCAGCGCCTCCAGCACGGCGGTGGCGATGGCCAGCCCGTCCCAGGTCGCGGTGCCGCGGCCCACCTCGTCCAGCACGACGAGGCTGCGCGGGCCGGCGAGGTTGAGGATGGCGGCCGTCTCGGTCATCTCGACCATGAAGGTGGAGCGGCCGCCGGCCAGGTCATCGGCCGCGCCGACGCGGCTGAAGAGCCGGTCCACCAGGCCGATGCGCGCCGCCGTCGCCGGCAGGAAAAGCCCGGCCTGGGCCAGGATCACCATCAGCGCGTTCTGGCGCAGCCAGGTGGATTTGCCGGCCATGTTGGGGCCGGTCAGCAGGCAGAGGCGGTGGCCGGGCGAGAGGTCGCAGTCGTTCGGCACGAAGCCCGGGCCCTTCGCCTTGCGCAGCGCGGCCTCCACCACCGGATGGCGCCCGGCCTCGATGGCGAAGTCCGGCCGCTCGGTGAGGTCGGGGCGGCACCAGGCGCCCTCCGTCGCGAGCTCGGCCGAGGCGGCGAGGACGTCGAGGGCGGCCATCTCGCGCGCGGCGGTGGCGATGGGCTCGGCCTCGGTCAGTATGATCTTTCGCAGATGGGCGATGACGAGGCGCTCCCGCTTGCCCGCCTGCTCGCCCGCCTCGGACAGGCGGCGGTCGAGGGTCGCCAGCGCCGCGCAGGTGAAGCGATGCGCGCTCGCCATGCTCTGGCGATGGATGGGGGCGAGGTCGCCCACGGCCTTGGGGGGCGCGGCGCGCAACAGCTTTTCGCCTGCCGCGGAGGGCACCTCCGCGAGATAGCCCAGCTGCTGGTGGTGCCGGATCTTCAGCGCGGCCACGCCCCAGGCCTGGGCGAGATCCAGCTGTATCGCCGCGATGGCGCCGCGCGCGTCGTCGCGCAGCCGGCGCAGCGC
>JAQGHZ010000097.1 GCA_028291485.1 Rubritepida sp.
AATTCGCCGAGCTCGGCTGGACGGAACGCGACATCTGGCCGGACCAGGCGTGAGCCGCCTCCTCTTCACCCTCGGCGGCTATTCCGAGCTGCCGGACGGGGATTCCTCCTGGCGGGTCGTGCGACGACGCCGGGATTTTTCCGGTGCCGACAAGGCCGTGGAGATTTTCGACAGGGAGGCAGCCGGCCTGACGCCGGGCCTGTGCCTCATCCTGGTGGATCCGCAGCGCAAGCTGGTGCTGCGCTGGACCGGAACGGCCGATCCCATCGGCGCGCTGCGACAACAGGCAGGGCTGGACGGGCTTTCTTTGGCGGAGCCGGGAGCGCCCGCGCCCATCTCCGCCCCGGCCGTCGCGGCCCCGACGGCTCCATCTTCGAACGTCGCGCCGATGCCAGCGTCCGTCGTCGCCCCTTCCGCGGAACCGATCCCGGAACCTGCGCCCCTGATGGCCAGGCCGGTCACCGCGGCGTCCGCGGCGCCCATTCCCCCGCAACCCGCGCCGACGAACACCTACCAGCCCCAGAATCCCCCGCCCCTCCGCACCCGCGCCGCCGGCGGTTCCGTCCAGTACGTCGCGAAGAACATGCGGCTCGACCTCAGCCTCATCGCCGGAATGATTCCGCCCAATGTGCGCGTGCTCGACATCGGCTGCGGCGATGGCGCGCTGATGGCGGAGCTCGCCGCCAAGGGCGTGGACGCGCGCGGCATCGAGATCGACATGCAGGCCGCGACCGAGGCCGTGTCGCAGGGACTCGCCGTCATCCATGGCGACGCCGACAACGACCTCGCCTTCTACCCCGACCAGGCCTTCGACTACGTCGTGCTGAGCCGCACGCTGCAGGCGGTGGAGAAGCCGCGCGAGGTGCTGCGTCAGATGCTGCGCATCGGCCGCCATGCCATCGTGAGCTTCCCCAACTTCGGCCATTGGGAGATGCGGCTGAAGCTGCTCTTCGGCGGGCGCATGCCGGACACCGAGACCTGGGCCCGCCCCTGGTACGAGACGCCCAACATCCACCCCTGCACCATCCTCGACTTCTTCGCGCTGGCGGAGATGGAGGGCTATGTCATCGAGCAGTGGCTGGCGGTGGACGAGAAGGGGCTGAACGCCCCGTGGCGGCGCTCCGTGCGGCTCGCGAACCTCTTCGGGCAGCAGGCGCTGTTCCAGCTCACGCGCCGCTGAGGCCGCGTTGTGCGCGGCGTCCCGTTCTCGCCGCAGTGCACGCACGCCGTCTGGTTTCAACTCCCGACATTCGCTACAAATTTTGCGCGAGCATCCCGCAGCGACACCGGAGCAAACTGGTTCAACGAATAGTCAGGGAGGAGGCCGGAATGGCACGTTTGGCACTGGTGACGGGCGGACAGCGGGGGATCGGCGCGGCGATCAGCGAGGGACTTCTGGCCGCGGGACGCAAGGTGATCGCGAACTACGCCGGCAACGACGCGGCGGCGAAGGCCTTCACCGAGCGCACCGGCATCCCCTGCATCAAGTTCGACGTCTCGGACTTCGAGCAGTGCCTGGAGGCGGTCGGCAGGATCGAGGCCGAGCACGGCCAGATCGAGATCCTCGTCAACAATGCCGGCATCACGCGCGACGGCGTGATGAAGCGGCTGGACCGCAAGATGTGGGACGACGTGATCGATACCAACCTCGGCTCCTGCTACAACCTGTGCAAGGCGGTTTGGGACGGGATGAGCGCGCGGAAGTTCGGGCGCATCGTGAACATCGGCTCGATCAACGGGCAGGCGGGCCAGTACGGCCAGGTGAACTACGCCGCCGCGAAGTCCGGCATCCACGGCTTCACCAAGGCGCTGGCGCAGGAAGGCGCGCGGGCCCAGATCACGGTGAACGCGATCGCGCCGGGCTATGTGGACACGGAGATGGTGCGCGCAGTGCCGCCGGAGGTGCTGGAGAAGATCATCGCGCGGATTCCGCGTGGGCGGCTTGGCACGGCGCAGGATATCGCACGGGGCGTGGTGTTTCTCACCGCGGATGATGCGGATTTTGTCACGGGGTCGACGCTGTCGATCAATGGCGGGCAGCATATGTATTGAGGGATTTCGAGGGGCTTCGCCCCTCGATCACCCCAGCAAGAACCTCAGGTTCTTGCATCTCCGATCAGTAAGAGGGTCCAGGGCCAAAAGCCCTGGCGGGGGGTGAAGGGGGCGGAGCCCCTTTCAGATGAACTTCCCCCTGAGGAAGCCCAGCGCCGGCAGCGGCGTCCACTTCCGCGGCAGGTCCGACCGCCGGATCGGCGCCACCGAGTAATGCGGCACCGGCTGCTCCGACCTCAGCAGGAAATCCGCATAGGCCTTCACCTGCTGCGCGCGCCACGCCCGGTCTTCCAGGGCGGCGGTCCGGCTGCGAAAGATCTCCGCGACGCGGTTGGCGCGCCCCACGGTCGCCACCACGGCCCACAACGTGTCTTCGTCACCCCTCGAAAGGGTCGCGATGTCCCGCATGGGGTCTAATGAAGGCGTCCGCCCGTGCCGGGTCAAGTCCAACGAAAAGGGCGCCGGAGGTCTCCCCTCGGCGCCCGATCCAGTCCCAATGGAAGAAAGGCCTACCCCAGACGCTCGCCGTGCTGCGTGACGTCGAGGCCCTCGCGCTCCTCCTCCTCGCTGACCCGCAGGCCGACGATGCCGTCCACGATCTTCAGC
>JAQGHZ010000141.1 GCA_028291485.1 Rubritepida sp.
CCGCGCAGCCCACGCAGACGGCGGCGCGCAACTGGATGCTGCGCCGGCTGCTGGTGGAATCCATCCGCCAGGATCCCGCCTATGCCAACGGCAACTACCGAGAGCAGCCGCCCTCGCTGCGGCTGGCCGGCACCTTCTTCGCCACAGCGACCAATGGCGGCACCCTCGCCCTCCAGACCGCGGCGCCGACCCGCGCGGCGGCCGACGCCCTGGTCGAAGCACGCCTCGGCGCCGGCGTCACGGCCGATGCGAACGACTTCGTCTACCAATGGGATTCCTCGCGCGACTACGACCCGTCGCCGAGGCTGGGCGGCATCCGGGCCCGGGTGCTCGCCATCAACGCGGCCGACGACGAGCGCAATCCCCCGGAGACGGGCGTGATGCAGGCAGCGATGCAGCGCGTGCCCCAGGGACGCCTGCTGCTGATTCCGGCCGGCGAGGCGACCAGCGGCCACGGCACCACGGGCAATGCGCTGCTCTGGCGCGAAGCGCTGCGCGAGTTCCTGCGCAGGCCGGAATAACTTCCTCCCAAAAAACCAGCCCCGCCTGCAAACCTGCCGGAGTTGGAGCGGTTACTTGTCAGACGGTCGAGGAACCGCGAGGAACAGGAACGCCGCATGGACACGCATATTGAGGCTTTCTCCCGCACTCTCTCCCCGCGGCGATGGATGGAGAGCTATGCCGCCCGGCTTGTCGAGCTCTCTGCCGGCAGGATCGAGCCGCCGATCCCCGATGACGAGTTGCGCGCCTTCGCCCTGAACTGCGCCCGGGGCGGCTACCACGCCTTCCGGAACGACGACCCGGCCGAATGCGCCGAGGCGGAGTTCGTGGATTGGCGGATGAACTCGCTTTGATCAGCCGGCGAAGGCCGCCGGGACCAGCAGGAAGTCTGGATATTCGGTGTCCGCCGGCAGGTAGAGCTGGTAGCGCCAACCCGGTGGGGTGAGTTCGTTGAGGACGGCCCTGGCGATGGCGCCCCGATCCGCCTCGTCGTCGAGCGAACGGCGTTCGATTTCAGACCGCAACATCGCCGTGATCTCACGCGACCGTTCCCAGAGATTCTGTTCCATGGACGGCAGCCTCCAATGACTGAACGGCGGTTGCGCGGGAAAGTTGTCGCCTGGTGCGGCGTTCACGCGGATATAGTCCTGAGCATGCTGGTGAACCCGGCCCTCGACGTCGCGCCGCGCGATCCTGGATGGCGCGCCGATGGCAGTATCGCCGAGGCCCACCGCCGGGCGTGCTCACGGGCCTGCGCGTGCCGGCCCGCATCCGGCCCGGGCGTCCGCCGCCGGAGGGCATGGTCGGCCCTGCCCTCGCTTCGCTGGAGCCCCGCCCATGAGACGCTTCGCCACCATCTTCGCGCTGGCCGCCGGACGGAAGGGCGGCGAGGCCGCGCTGGAGGTGCTGCTCGCCGAGACCGCGCCGCGCAGCCCGGCCGAGATCGCCGCCACGCCGGACGACCGTCTCCTCGCCGAGATGACGTGGCGCATTTTCTGTGCCGGCTTCTCCTCCCAGGCGATCGAGGGCAAGTGGCCCGGCTTCGAGGCCGCCTTCGACCGCCGACCCGCGCGCCTGCGCCTTCATGAGCGATGCGCGCTTCGACGCGCTGACCAAGGCACCATCCGCAACGGCGCCAAGATCCGCTCCGTTCAGGTCAATGCGGCCTTCCTGGTGGACCTGGCGGAGAAGCACGGCAGCGCGGCGCGCTTCTTCGCCGACTGGCCGGACAGCGACCATGTCGGCCTTCTCGACCTCCTGAAGAAGCGCGCGAGCCATCTCGGCGGCGATTCCGCGGGGCGCTTCCTGCGCGTCATCGGCAAGCCCGCCTTCATCGCCAGGCCCGACGTGGTGGCCGCGCTGATCCGCGAGGGCGTGCTGGAGCGGCCGCCCGGCGGCAAGCGCGACCTTGCGGCGATCCAGGCGGCCTTCAACCGATGGGCGGCGGAATCGGGGCGCGACCTGACCTCGATCAGCCGCGTGCTGGCGATGAGCATCGGCGAGCAGGGGCATGGGGCACCGCATTGAGAGCCGTCACGGTCAGGTGCGAGCCACCTATGCCCGCGATCCTCCGATCGAGGAGATGGAGGCCTGGGCGAGGTGGTGCGCCGGGCCTGCCCGCATGGGCTCCTCGGGACGGGCCACGATTCGGTGCGGCCGGCCACATCGGCTTCGTCTTCGCTGCGCGCCGTGGAGAGGAGCATGGGGGACGTCCCATCCGGCGCATCGTGTGCCGGCGTCACTTGGTGTTTGACACGCGTCCCTGGATCTGCGCCTTTGATCACGCCTTCGTCTAGCCGTTCCGATCCCAGAAGCTCTCCCAAAAGACCAGCTGGATAAGTCCCATTAGTCCGGCTCGAGTTGGCGGTTTGCGTCGGGAATTTCCGCACGCATATGATACAGGAGACTAAGCGGATGGCTTCAGGCACCGTTAAGTGGTTCAATTCGTCCAAGGGCTTCGGCTTCATTTCGCCGACGGGCGGCGGCTCCGATGTGTTCGTTCACATCACGGCCGTTCAGGCTGCCGGCCTTCAGGGCCTCAATGACGGCCAGCAGATTTCATTCGACCTGACGGAAGAGCGCGGCAAAACCTCCGCGGTGAACCTCAAGGCCGGCTGAATTCCTCGAATTTCGAGGTTTGCATTTGAAAAGGGCGGCTCCTCTGGGGCCGCCCTTTTTTGTGCCGCCACCCGGGGCCGCATAGGCTGGCGCCTTCATGCCCCGATGCGGGCGACGCTGACGCGACGGTTGCCTTCGTCGCCCCGCAATGTCACCGACGCTTCATAGGCGCGAGGATAGTTCCTCGGCCGCGCGCCCCTCCTTGTGGACACCGGGAAGGCAGCCGGACCGAGCAGCGCCACCACCAAGTCGAGGTTGAGCCCGCTCATTTGCGGCGCATCCGGGTGCAGAACACCCAGAGCAGCAGCGCCAGGATTACCGGCGGGTAGAGCGCGAAGCCGAAGGGCGGCAGCAGCATCAGCAGCGGCAGTGCATCGGCATCCGGCGGCAGCTGCGAGGCGGCCCAGCCGGCCAGCGCGAAACCGGCAAGCATCACCAGCACCGGGGCCAGCAGCGCCGCCGCCCAGCGCGGCAGCCGCTGCGGCCGCAGCGCATAGAGCGCGGCTGAGAGCGCCATCACGCCCAAGGCGACCAGTGCCAGTGCCAGTGCCAGGACCAGCATCACGCCCGGCTCCCGACGGTGAGCTCCGCCGCGATCAGCGCCAGCGCGATGCCGAGCACATGGCGCTGCGCGGCAAGCCAGACGGGGCGCGTTGCCAGCGTCTCCGCCAGCACGCGATCGGTCTCGCCGGGCCGGGCGAGGTCGGCCGCGATGGCATGGGTGTTGCCGCCCAGTTCCTTCAGCGCCGCGGCGTTCTTCTCGGTGTCGCGGCCGGTGACGACCACGCGCGCGCCGCAGGCCCCAAGGCCCTTGGCGAGCCCAGGCCCGATGGCGCCGATGACGAGCGCGACGCGCCCGAGATCAAACATCCGCGTTTCTCCCTTTTTGATCAGGTCGCTGCTTTGCCCTCGTCCATCATTCCCACGAAACGGTGGAAGAGATAGTGGCTGTCGCTCGGGCCGGGGCGGCCTCGGGGTGGTACCGACGGAGAAAGGCGGGGCAGAGCCAACCTGAGCTTGCCCGACCGCTGAAACGCGCAGGAATGCGACGCGTTAGACGCATCATCGGAGCAAGAATCGTGCCCCCCAGGCGAAAGCTCATCGATACCGGTATCGGCAAGCGCTTCATGCGTCGGGACGAGGAGGGGAAGACAAAGCGCATGGCGGCGAGAGATTCGGGCTGGAAATGCCTTCGCAGCGGGGGCCTCGCACTCGCCTTCATCACGGTCTGCCCGGCCTGCACGCCATTCATGTCTGAACGATACGGTTCGGCGAGCCTGCCGCCCGACGGGGTGATCGGCGCGGGCGACCCTCTCCGATCGTCCGTCATCCTCGTTGCCTCTGCTTTCGCATCGCCGGGTCTTCTATCGGCGCCCGCTGCAGCCCGGGCCATCGCGAAGATGGAGTTCCTCGCCAGCAACCTGCCGCAGAACCCCACGCTCCGTTCCTCGCCGCCGACCCTAGGGCCGGTCCTCGATATCGCCCGACAGGAATGGCGCAGCGCCCTCGGCGTCGCCCCCGGCGCACCGGCGCAATCCGTGATCAATGGCCTCTATGCCGCGGGGAACGCCCTCGACGCCGGTCAAAACGAGGCCGCCTTGGCAGCCCTCTCGCGGGTGCCTTTCCAGCGAGGCGGCCCGGCGACCCTGGCGCTGCTCGCGGCGCTGCCTCCCCTGCCACGTACGGCTGCCGCCGCCGCAATGGCACAGCAAACCCTGTGGGGCCCGGGTCGGTCAGGCGGCCGGCGCCGGTTCTGAAGGGCGTGTCCGAAATGCGCTCAACCGTATCGGTGTCCGTGACGCTCCGGGCTGCAGGTCCAACGCAGCACCTCGCCCATGCTTCCGTCATGGCCGGCGCTCCTCGACTCCGGGCCGCAGAAGTCCGCGGCAAGCCAGGCACACGTTGTGGGGAATGGTGTGGGAAGCGGCCCGCCATTCCCATCTAAGCCCTTGAAATTATTTAGAAAATGGCGGAGGGGATGGGATTCGAACCCACGATAGGACTTGACATCCTATAACGGTTTAGCAAACCGCCGCCTTCGGCCACTCGGCCACCCCTCCGCAGGGCTTGAAGTTCACACGACGTATGCGAGGCGGTTGATACAGGGCTGGTCCGGCGCCGTCAAACCAGCCGTCCGAGTCCTCAGCTCAGCGCCACCTCAAAGCCCTTCGCCGTCGCCGGCCGCGCCATCATGCGGGCGTACCAGGCGCCCACATGCGGCAGCTCGTCGAAGGACACCTGGTGCCGCTCGTGCCGCCAGGCCCAGCCGAGGATGGCGAAGTCGGCGATGCTGGGCTCGCCCTCGGTCGCCACGAAGTCGCGGCCGGCCAGGCGGCGATCCAGCACGCCGTAGAGCCGCTTCGTCTCCTTGTGGTAGCGGTTGAAGCCGTAGTCGCGCGCCGGCCCCTCGGGCTGCATCAGGAAGTGGTGCACCTGGCCCGGCATGGGGCCGAAGCCGCCCATCTGCCACATCAGCCACTCCATCACCGGGATCCGCGCGCGCAGGTCCTGGGGCATGAACTTCCCGGTCTTCTCGGCGAGGTAGTAGAGGATTGCCCCGCTCTCGAAGACGGTGATCGTCTTCCCCCCCGGACCGTCCGGATCCTTGATCGCCGGGATCCGGTTGTTGGGCGAGAATTCGAGGAAGCTCGGCTCGAACTGCTCGTCCTTGCCGATGTTCACCGTCTTTACCGTGTAGGGCAGCCCCATCTCCTCCAGCGCCACGCTGATCTTGCGGCCGTTGGGCGTGTTCCAGCTGTGCAACTCGATCGTCATGACGTGCCTTTTCGTGGACGGGTGTTTGCATCACCTTATGGCCGGAACGCGCCCGCGGAAAACCCGGGCCCATAGGATACTCAGATGCAGACGCCCACCCGCCCCTCCGACGACATGGTCGCCCGCATGCGCTACGACGCGGCCAGCCGCTCCGTCGTCGCGGCCTATCTGATCTGGTTCTTCCTGGGCTATGGCGGCCTGCACCGGATGTATCTGGGCCGCTGGATCTCGGCCCTGATCATGCTGGCGCTCTTCAGCGTTTCGATGCTGCTGACCATCGTCTTCATCGGCTATGTCGGCCTCGGCGTCATCGGCATCTGGTGGCTGCTGGACGCGCTGCTCATCCCCGGCATGGCGCAGCGCTACAATGATCGGTTGATCGACCGCATCGCGCGTTGAACTGTCATGGGCCGGCGATGATTCCGTCGCCGGTCAGGGCGTCTGATGGATGCCGTAAAGAGCCGGAGGGCCAGAACATGTCGGATGTGACCATCGAAATCGAAGGCGACAGCGACGCCGCCGTGGCGCTGGCGCTGCTGCGCATGATCGCCGTGGCCGAAGGCAAGGAAGAGGTCGGCGATCGCGGCTGGTACCTCGAAACCTATGCCGCCTGCCTCGCCGTCGTGCGCGATGCCGACGTCATGGACCTCGACGACGAGGAGGAGGACGAAGAGGAAGAAGGCGAAGAGGGCGACGAAGCCGAGCCCGCCAAGGCCTGAACGCCCGTCCGGACGAGGAACGGAGGGCCGGCCCAGGAGATTAACCCTTGGGCCGGCCCTTTTTCGCGTTTCAGCCCAGCTTCTGCTTCAGCAACTCGTTGACCAGCGCGGGATTCCCCTTCCCCGCCATGGCCTTCATGGTCTGCCCCACGAAGAAGCCGAAAAGCCCCACCTTGCCGCCCTGGTACTGCGCGATCTTGTCGGCATTGGCCGCCAGCACCGCGTCCACCGCGGCCTCGATCGCGCCCGTGTCGGTCACCTGGCGCAGGCCGCGCGTCTCGACGATCTGTGCCGGCGGCTCGTCCGCCTCCAGCATCGCCTCGAAGACGTCCTTGGCCAGTTTCCCCGATAATGTGCCGTCCGCGATCAGGTCCAGCAGCGCGCCGAGATTCTCCGCGCTGACCGGGCTGTCGGCGACCTCGCGCTTCAGGCGGTTGAGGGCGGCGAAGTAGTCGCCCGTCACCCAGTTGGCCGCGACCTTCGCGTCGCGCCCCTTGGCGACGATCTCGAAGAAGGCCGCGGTCTCCTTCTCGATGGTCAGCACATGCGCGTCATAGGGCGAAAGGCCGAGCGCCACGTAGCGCGCGCGCCTGTTATCCGGCAGCTCCGGCAGGCTCGCCTTGAGCTGGTCCACCCAGGACTGTTCCAGCACCAGCGGGGGCAGGTCCGGATCGGGGAAGTAGCGGTAGTCGTGCGCGTCCTCCTTGGACCGCATGGAGCGCGTGGTGCCGCGCGCCGTGTCGAAGAGCCGCGTCTCCTGCCCGACCGTGCCGCCGGATTCCCAGACTTCGATCTGCCGCCGCGCCTCGGCCTCCACGGCCTGCATGACGAAGCGGACCGAGTTCACGTTCTTGATCTCGCAGCGGGTGCGGAACTCCTCGCCCGCCTTGCGGACCGAGACGTTCACGTCGGCGCGCATGGAGCCCTCGTCCATATTGCCGTCGCAGGTGCCGAGGTAGCGCACGATCTGCCGCAGCTTGGTGAGGTAGGCGCCGGCCTCCTCGGGGCTGCGCATGTCGGGCTCGCTCACGATCTCCATGAGCGCGACACCGGAGCGGTTCAGGTCGATGAACGACTTGCTCTGGTGCTGGTCGTGCAGCGACTTGCCCGCATCCTGCTCCAGGTGCAGGCGCGTGATGCCGATGTTCTTCGTGCTGCCGTCGGCCAACGTGATCTCGATCACGCCCGTCCCGATGATGGGATGCGCGAACTGGCTGATCTGATAGCCCTGCGGGAGATCGGCGTAGAAGTAGTTCTTCCGGTCGAAGCGGGACCAGAGGTTCACCTGCGCGTTCAGCCCCAGGCCCGTGCGCACGGCCTGCGCCACGCACTCGCCGTTGATGACCGGCAGCATCCCTGGAAAGCCCGCATCCACGAAGCTGACCTGGCTGTTCGGCCCGGCGCCGAAGGCCGTCGCCGCGCCCGAGAAGAGCTTGGATTCCGACAGCACCTGCGCATGGACCTCGAGGCCCACGACGACTTCCCAGGGACCGGTGTCCCCATCCAGCGTGTAGCTCATGCCATCACCTGCGGTTTGGCTGTGAAGTTCGCGGCCCGCTCCAGCGCGGCGCCGACGGCAAAGACCGTCTCCTCGTCGAAGGCCTTGCCGATGACCTGCAGGCCCAGCGGCAGCCCCTGCCCGTCCAGCCCGGCCGGCACCGCGAGGCCCGGCAGCCCCGCGAGGTTCGCCGGCACGGTGAAAACGTCGTTGAGATACATCGTCACCGGATCGTCCTGCCGCTCGTCCATCGGGAAGGCCGAGGTCGGCGTGGCGGGCGTCACGATGGCGTCCACCTTCTCCCAGGCCTGGGTGAAGTCGCGGGCGATGAGCGCGCGGACCTTCTGGGCCTTCAGGTAGTAGGCGTCGTAATAGCCGTGACTCAGCACATAGGTGCCGATCATGATGCGCCGCCGCACCTCCGCGCCGAAGCCGGCCGCGCGGGTGCGCTCGTAGAGGTCGCGCAGGTCGGAATCGCGTTCCGTCACGCGCAGCCCGTAGCGCACGCCATCATAGCGGGCGAGGTTGGACGAAGCCTCCGCCGGCGCCACCACATAATAAGTGGGCAGCGCGTATTTCGTGTGAGGCAGGCTGATCGGCACGATCTCCGCGCCGGCGTCGCGCAGCCAGTCGAGCCCCTGCTGCCAGAGCGCCTCGATCTCGGGCGCCAGCCCCGGCATGGTGTATTCCGCCGGCACGCCGATCCGCAGGCCCTTCACCGAGCGCGTGCAGGCCGCGGCGAAGTCCGGCACGGGCCTATCGGCGCTCGTGCTGTCCTTCGGGTCGAAGCCCGCCATGCTGCGCAGCAGGATCGCGCAATCCTCGACATTGCGCGCCACCGGCCCCGCCTGGTCCAGCGAGCTCGCGAAGGCCACGATCCCCCAGCGCGAGCAGCGCCCATAGGTCGGCTTGATGCCGGCGATGCCGCAGAAGGCCGCCGGCTGGCGGATGGAGCCGCCGGTGTCCGTCGCCGTCGCGCCCATGGCCAGCCGCGCCGCCACCGCCGCCGCCGAGCCGCCGGAGGAACCGCCCGGCACCAGCCGCTTGGCTGGATCGTTGGCGCGCGACCACGGGTTCTCCACCGGCCCGAAGGCGCTGGTGGTGTTGGATGAGCCCATGGCGAACTCGTCCAGGTTCAGCTTGCCCAGGAAGACCGCGCCGTCGCGCTTGAGGTTGCCGCTGACGGTGCTCTCATAGGGCGGCACGAACTCGCCGAGGATCTTGCTGCCGGCCGTGGTGCGGGTCCCCTCCGTGCAGAAGAGATCCTTGATGCCGAGGGGAATGCCCTCCAGCGCGCCCACTTCGCCCTTGGCACGGCGGGCGTCCGAGGCGCGCGCGGCCTCCATCGCCGTCTCGGCGGTCACGGTGATGTAGGCGTTGAGGCGCGGATTGTGCGCCTCGATCGCCTTCACATAGGCCCCGGTGAGCTCGACGGAGCTGATCTCGCGCTTGTCCAGCGCGCGCAGCCCCTCGGCGATCGTGTAATCGGTCGGACGCATCATTCCACCACCTTCGGCACGCCGAAATATTCGCCCTCGCGATCGGGGGCATTGCGCAGCACGGCGTCGGCCTGGCCGCCATCGGTCACGGCGTCCTTGCGCCAGGGCAGCGCCACAGCCACGGGCGAGCCGCCGGCCATGGGCTCGACGCCGTCCGTGTTCACCGCCTGCAATTGCTCGATCCAGCCCAGGATGCCGTTGATCTCGGCCTGGAGCTTTTGGACCTCGGGCTCGTCGAGGCGCAGTCGGGCCAGGTTGGCGACGCGGCGCACCGCCGCGGCATCGAGCGACATACCATCTACTTCCGTTCTTGAAGGGGGCGGACCATAAGGCCGGCCATGCCTCTCTTCAACATGGCCGATCTCCGCGCCGCCCTGCCTCGCCATATCAGGGTGCTGGGGCTGGACCCCGGGGCCAAGATCATCGGGCTGGCGCTCAGCGACGTCACGCTGATGCTGGCCAGCCCCTATGGGAGCGTGAAGCGGGGCAAGCTGAAGGCGAATGCGGCCGAGATCGCGGCGATCTGCGCCAAGGAGGGCGCAGGCGGATTGCTGGTGGGCCTGCCGCTCTCCATGGACGGGACGCGCGGCCCGGCGGCCCAGGCGGCCAGCGACTGGGCGCTGGCGCTGTCCGAGGCCACCGGCCTGCCCGTCGCCATGTGGGACGAGCGGCTCTCCAGCGCGGCGGTGAACCGGGCCATGATCCAGGAAGCCGACATGACCCGGAAGCGCCGGGCGGCAGCCGTGGATGCCGCCGCCGCGGCCTATACCCTCCAGGCCGCCCTGGACGCGACTCGCCCCCGCTTGGAGGATGCCCCCCTGTCGCGCTATTGACCCGCGGCGACCATGAAAGGCACCGGCACGATGGCTTGGCGGGAATGAGCGGCTTCTCCTACCCCATCCTCCCCACCGGCCATCTCCTCGCGATCGAGGGGCTGGAGCCACCCCATATTTCGGCCATGCTCGACCTGGCCGAGAGCTACGCGCTCCTCAACCGCCAGGGAAAGACCCAGCGCGACCTGCTGCGCGGCCGCACGCTGATCAACCTCTTCTTCGAGGACAGCACCCGGACCCGCACCAGCTTTGAGCTGGCGGGCAAGCGGCTGGGCGCTGATGTCATCAACATGTCCGTCTCCAACAGCAGCGTGAACAAGGGCGAGACGCTGCTCGACACCGCCGCGACGCTCAACGCGATGCACACCGACCTGCTGGTGATCCGCCATTCCCAGTCGGGTGCGCCCGCCCTGCTGAGCCAGAAGGTCGACGCCTCGGTCATCAATGCCGGCGACGGCATGCACGAGCACCCCACCCAGGCCCTGCTCGACGCCCTGACCATCCGCCGCCGCAAGGGACGCATCGAGAGCCTTGTCGTCGCCATCTGCGGCGACGTGCTGCATTCGCGGGTTGCACGCAGCAACATCCACCTGCTCTCGGCCATGGGCGCGCGCGTCCGCGTGGTCGGCCCGCCGACGCTCATCCCCGCCGAATGCGCCCGCCTCGGCGTCGAAGTGTTTCACGACATGCGCGCCGGCCTCGACGGCGCCGATGTGGTCATGATGCTGCGCCTGCAGAAGGAGCGCATGAGCGGCGGCCTCGTCCCCTCCCCGCGCGAGTTCTTCCGCTTCTACGGCCTCGATGCCGCGAAGCTCGCCTACACCAAGCCCGATTCCATCGTGATGCATCCCGGCCCGATGAACCGCGGCGTGGAGATCGACAGCGCGGTCGCCGACGACCCCGAGCGCAGCGTCATCGGCGAGCAGGTGGAGATGGGCGTCGCCGTCCGCATGGCCGTGCTCGACATCCTCTCGCGCGACCTCAGGCGCAACGCCTGATGCCGCGCCTTGCGAAGCCCGAGGAGGCCCCGGTGCTGCGCGCCCTCGTGCGCGACGCCTATGCCCATTACATGGCCCGGCTCGACCGCGAGCCCGCGCCCATGACCGACGACTACGCCGCGCGCATCGCCGCGGGCCAGGCCTGGATCGAGGAGCAGGACGGCACCCCCGTCGGCGTCCTCGTCCTCGAGGATACGGAGGACGGGCTGATGCTGGACAACATCGCCGTCTCCTCCGCCCAGCGCGGCCGGGGCCACGGCCGCCGCCTGATGGACTTCGTCGAGGCCGAAGCGCGCCGCCGCGGCCATCGCCGGATCTGGCTCTACACGAACGAGAAGATGGTCGAGAACATCGCGATGTACACGCGGCTGGGCTATGCCGAGACGCACCGCGCCGAGCAGGCCGGCCACCGCCGCGTCTTCATGGAGAAGCACCTCGCATGAAGCCCCTGCTCATCACCAATGCCCGCCTGCTCGACCCCGCCTCCGGGCTGGATGCGACGGGGTCCGTGCTGATCCAGGACGGGCGGATCGCCAGCCTCAAGGGCACGCCCTCCGAGGGCGCCGACACGCTCGACGCCGCCGGCGCCTGCCTCTGCCCCGGCCTCGTGGACATGCGCGCCAGCATCGGCGAGCCGGGCGGCGAGCACCGCGAGACCATCGCCTCGGCCGCCCTGGCCGCGGCGGCCGGCGGCGTCACCACCATCGCCGTCCTGCCCGACACCGAGCCCGCCCTGGACGACCCGGCGCTGGTCGAGTTCGTCATTCGCCGCGGCGAGGCCACCGGCAGCCTCACCCTCCTGCCCTATGCGGCTGCGACCCGGCATTGCGCGGGCAAGGATCTCTCGGAATTCGGCCTGCTGCGCGAGGCCGGCGCGGCCGGCTTCAGCGACGGCAACCGCGCCATCGGCAATGCGCGGACCATGCGGCTGGCCCTGTCCTATGCGCGCGCCTTCGGCGCCATGATCGTGCAGCACCCCGAGGAGCCGAGCCTGGCCGGCAATGGCTCCGCCACCGAGGGCGAGCTCGCCACGCGCCTCGGCCTGCCGGGCATCCCGTCGGCGGCGGAAGCGATCATGGTCGCGCGCGACATCGCGCTGGCCCGCCTCACCTCGGGCCACGTGCATTTCGGCCATGTCAGCACCGGCGCCGCGCTGGACCTCATCCGCGCCGCCAAGGCCGAGGGCCTCCCAG
>JAQGHZ010000024.1 GCA_028291485.1 Rubritepida sp.
CTGCTCGCCGTCACCTCCGGCCAGCGCGTGGCCGCCGTCCCGGAGGTCCCGACCGTCGCCGAGGCCTGCGACCTGCCCGGCTTCGACAGCACCACCTGGTACGCGCTCATGGCCCCGGCGCGCACGCCGCCCGCGATCCTGAACCGCCTCACCGAGGTCTTCACGCGCGTCGCGAACGAGCCCGAGGTGCGCGAGCGCATCTCCGCCATGGGCTTCACCCCCAACGTGCAGCCGCCCGAGGTGACGCGCCAGCGGCTGGCGCGCGACATCGCCACCTGGCGCGAGGTCGTCGCGCGCACCGGCGCGCGCGCGGAGTAGCGTGGACCTTCGCCAGCTCCAGCTCTTCCGGCGCATCGTCGCGGAGGGCAGCTTCTCCCGGGCCGCGGCGGCGCTCGGCATCGCGCAGCCGGCGTTGAGCCGACAGGTCCGCGCGCTGGAGGAGGAGCTCGGAATCCGCCTGCTTCATCGCAACGGCCGCGGCGTGAGCCCCACCGAGGAGGGTCGGCGCTTCGCCGAGGCGGTGGCGCCCGTGCTGGACGATCTCGACCGGGTCCGCGAGGAAGCGATGGCCGCGCAGGGCGTGGCGCGCGGCAAGCTGCGCGTGGCGATGCCGCCCTCGGTCGCGGCCGCGCTCGGGCCGGCGCTGATGCGTCACCTGCGCGCGGAGATGCCGGAGGTGGAGCTCAACCTGCGCGACGGCTTCACCGGCACCATCCACGAATGGCTGACGCGCGGCGAGGTGGATATCGCCGTGCTCAACCCCATGCGGCGCAGCGCCGCGGTGAAGACCGAACCGCTCTACGACGCGCATCTCTTCCTGATCTATGCGCGGGGCGATATCAGGGTGGCGAAGCTGCTGACGCCGTCGGGCGAGATCTCGCTCGCCGATGTGGCCTCGCTGCCGCTGCTGCTGCCGGGGCGGCACCACGGCATGCGGCGCGAGGTCGCGGTGGCGCTCTCTTCCGCCGGCCTGATCGCACAGATCGAGGATGTGGATTCGCTCAGCGGCGTGAAGCACATGGTGGCCGAGGGGCTCGGCTACACGCTGTTCGCCTGGGATGCGGTGTCGCTGGAGATCGAGGCCGGCGCTCTGGCTGCGGCGCGGGTCTGCGCGCCGGTTCTGCTGCACGGCTTCGTGCTGGGCACATCGGCGGAAGTCTCGCCCGCGATACGCGCCGTGGTGCGCTTCCTTCGCGAGGAGGTCCGTCGGCGCATCGCCGACGGACGGCTCCGCGGGAGCCTGAACTAAGCGGCCGGAGCGCGACCGCAGCGGTGGAATCACCGAGGAGGTGAATTGCTCTCTCAGCAAGGTCCTGGACCAGGATCCATCTTCTTGGATCGCACGTATCAGGCCGCCAGCGCCTCGGCCTCCGCGCTCTGGCGCAACGCCGGCAGCACGTCGCGGCCGAGGCGCTCGATCGCCGCCAGCACGGCGGGCGCCGGCAGGCCGGAGAAGCCGCAATACATGCTGATATGCGAGGGCCGCAGCACCTTCACGTCATGCGAGAGGATGCGGGTCACCTTCTCGACGCTGCCGATGGGCGTGTTCTCCAGCAGCCATTCGACGGTCGGCTCGCCTTCGAAGGGCACGGAATGCATGCGCACGCCGTCGCGCGGCGGCACGGGGACGCGCAGCGACAGGGTGGTGCGCGCCAGCTTCAGCAGGCCCTCGGCGGCGCGGCGCTGCTCGGCCGGGTCGTCGGTGACGAAGATGTAGCGCTGCAGGCCGAGCGGCATGTCGCGGCCGGTGAAGCCGCCGGCGCGATAGCCTTCCTCCGCCTTGGCCTTGAGCGGCAGCGCCATCTCGGCGGTGCGGATGCCCTGGCTGACCAGCAGCGTCGCGCCCACGCGCCCGGCGCGCTCCAGCAGGCTGCCGCTGGCGCCGGCGAGGTAGATCGGCGGCAGGCCCGGCGCGATGCAGATGGGCGAGTCCGGATAGCTGTAGTGCTTGCCCTGGTGGTTCACGCGGCCGGTGGCGAGGCCCTGTTCCAGGATGTCCCACTCCTCGTGCATCATCTCGGAGCGCGCGGCGAGGTCGACGCCGTAGCCATTGAACTCGTGGAACTGGTGGCCGGTGGCGATGCCGAGGTTGAGGCGGCCGCCGCAGGCGAGCTGGGCGAAGCCGATCTCCTGCACGGCGCGCAGCGGGTTGTGCAGCGGCAGCACGATCACGCCCGTGCCGAGCCGGATGCGCTTCGTCAGGCCCGCGCAATGCGCGACCATCAACAGCGGCGACGGGCAGATCGAGGCGCTGGTGAAGTGGTGCTCGGCGAACCAGGTGGCGTCGAAGCCGGTCTTCTCGGCGAGCTGGACGGCGGCGGTCGTCATCGCGAAGACCTGGGCGGGCGTCTCCTGGTCGTGGTTGAGCGACATCAGGTTGAAGAGCGCCAATTCCATTTTAGTCAAAGCTCCAGGCCGGTTTCGCCACGCAGCATAGCAGGGTGTTGCGGTTCCGAGCCCGTCGCGGGCGGCCTAGCGGTTATGCCTCGCGCAGCAGGTCGGCCATGCTGGCCATGGCGGTTTCGAGCTTCGCCAGGGCCACGCGGGCCTGCTCGGGGGCGACGGCCTCGAAGCGCAGCACCGTGCCGGGGACGGACTGGCCGAGGCGATGCAGGTCGGCGGTGATGACCGTGCAGATCTTGGGATAGCCCCCGGAGGTGTGGCGGTCGGGCAGCAGCGCGATGGGCTGGCCGCTGCCGGGGACCTGGAGGACGCCCGTGGCCAGGCCGTCCGTGGCGATCTCGGGGCGGCCGATATGGGTGAGGAGCGGGCCGGAGAGGCGCAGGCCCATGCGGTCGGCGTCGGGCGTGACCGAGAAGTCCGCGGAGAGCAGGGCGTCGATGGCGGCTTCGGTGAAGTGGTCGTCCTGCGGGCCGAGAATGACGCGGAGCGGCCGGTCGCGCTCGGCGGGGACGGGGTGGGGCAGGCGGCGCTCGCGGCGGGACGCGGCGACGGGCTGCACGAGGGGCAGCCGGTCGTCGGCCTGGAGGCGGCCCCCGTGCAGGCCGCCGAAGCCGGCGCGCGTGTAGGTGGAGAGGCTGCCGAGGACGGGCGCGATGTCGAACCCGCCCTCCACGGCGAGGTAGCAGGCGCCGCCCGCGATGCGGCCGATCACAAGGGTGTCGCCGCGATGCAGAAGAAAACTCTCCAGCATCGGGTGAGCGACCTCGGCGCCCGCCAGGGCCACGCGGACGGATTCTGTCTCCACCTCGATGGTGCATCCGACGCGGCACATCTCCAGCGCGGCGGCGCCCGCGGGATTGCCCACTGCGAGGTTCGCCGTGCGCAGCGAGATCGGGTCCAGCGCGCCGGAGGGCGGCACGCCGAGCCGCTGGAAGCCGACGCGCCCGAGATCCTGCACGGTGGTGAAGAGGCCGCCCTCGACGATACGGATCGCGGCACTCATGCGGCGCAGAGCGCCACGGGATCGGCGCCGGCCCGGAAGCCCTCGGCAAGCGCAAAGAACTCCGCCGGCGGGATGGGCCGGAAGGTCACCTCGTCGCCGGTCGCGATCAGCGAGGGACGCTCCAGCCGCGTGGGATCGAAGAGCGGCACGGGCGTGCGGCCGATGAGGTTCCAGCCGCCAGGCACCGTCTGCGGATAGATCGCGGTGAACTCGTTCGCCACGCCGAGCGAGCCGGCCGGCACGGCGATTCGCGGCGTGGTCCGCCGTGGCGCGGCCAGTCGTGAATCGAGTCCGGCGAGGTAGGGATAACCTGGGTAACCGCCTACCATGACCGCGTGGTAGCGGCCGGCCGCATGGATCGCGACGACCTCCGCGGGCGACAGGCCGAGGCGTGTGGCGAGGTCCGTGAGGTCCGGCGCGTATTCGCCCTCGTAGCAGATGGGCAGCACCCAGCGCGCGCCCTCGGCCTCGGTCTCCGTCCTGGGCGGGAGGTCGCGCAGCAGCGCCGTCAGCCGCCGCAGGCTGAGTCGATCAGGGTCATAGTGGATGGTCAGCGAGCGCAGCGTCGCCACGCGCTCCACGATGCCGTCCTGCCCCTCGAGCTGCCGGTCCAGGCTGCGCGCGCGGGCGGCCGCCCCGGGCGTGTAGGAGGCGCCGAATTCGTCGGTGAGGGCGGCGTCGCCGACGGGCAGCAGACGAGGTTCGGCCAAAGGGGCGGGCAGGGACATCGCATCAACTTGCACCGGCGACATGGACGCGCAACAGCCCCCCGCGTCATAGACGCGCAAGGATTGGCACGCCATCATCGCCGAATGGTCGCTGTATCCCTCAACGCCGATCTCGGCGAAAGCTTCGGGCCC
>JAQGHZ010000201.1 GCA_028291485.1 Rubritepida sp.
GCCGCCACCACGCCGTTGCGGCCCAGCAGCACCAGCCAGGCGAAGTTCTTCACCAGCGCGCTGGTCCAGAAGGGCAGCAGGACGAGCAGGCTCATCATGCGTCGCCGGCGCTCCGGGATCCCCGCAACCCAATAGGCCAGCGGATAGCCCAGCAGCAGGCACAGCCCGGTGGTCTGGGCCGCGACCGTGAAGGTCTGGCCGACGATCCGCCGCCAGGAGGGCGTGCCGAAGGCCCGCTCATAGGCCTCCAGCGAGAAGCCGCCCGTCTCGGCATCGGTGAAGCTGACGGACAGCAGCGCGAGCGCCGGCAGCAGCAGCAGGGCCGCCAGGAAGACAAGACCGGGCAGCGCGAGCCAGAGGGCGTCGCGCCGCCGCTTCGGGGCAACGGCGCTCATCGTTCAGCCCAGCAGGAAATCCTGGAAGCGCTGCTGCACGCGGCGGCGGTTCTGCGCCCACCATTCGGGGCTCGAGGGGACGAGGCCCTGGATGTTGTGGGGCGAGGTCGGCAGGATGGCCGCGCGGTCGGCCGGGATGAAGTTGAAGGCCTCCTCGTTGGTCGGGCCGTTGGCCACCTGAGTGGAATAGGCCGCCTGGCGCTCGGGCTTCATGCAATAGGCCACGAAGCGCCGGGCGAGGTCGGCCTTGGGCGTGCCCTTCAGGATCGACCAGCCGTCCGCGGAATAGAGGCCCTGGTTCCATGCCATGCGCACCGGCGCGCCGGACTGGATGGCGGCGGTGGCGCGGGCGGCCCAGGTGTCGCACATGTCCACCTCGCCGCTCTGCAGGATCTGTGTGTTCTGCGCGCCGCTGGTCCACCAGACGTTGATGTGCGGCTTGATCTGCTCGAGCTTGCGGAAGGCCCTGTCCAGGTTGATCGGGTAGAGGTCCTTCGCCGCAACGCCATCGGCCATCAGCGCGGCCTCGATGACGCCGGTGAAGTTGCGGTACAGGCCGCGGCGGCCGGGGAATTTCGCCACGTCCCAGAAATCCGCCCAGTTCTGCGGGCCGTTCTCGCCGAACTTGTCGCTGCGGTAGGCGATCACGGTCGCGAAGACGGAGAAGCCGAACCAGTAGGGCCCCAGCATGCCGGGCACGATGCCGGGCACGGGCGCGATATTCAGCGGCTCGCAATACATGCGCGGCGCGGTCAGCGTCAGCAGCTCCGAGGGCGTCACCATGCTGATGTCCCAGATGAAGCTGCGCGTGTCCACGATCATGCGGAACTGCTGCGAGGGATCGGCTTCCTGCGAGACGAGGTTGACGCGGATGCCCGTCTCCCGCTCGAAGGGATCGGTGAAGGCGCTCTTGATGGCCGCGCCCGGCGCGCCGCCGACATTGCTGGCGGCGATCTCGTCGGCGGCGAAGGCACGCTCCATAGTGAAGACGTAGGGCGCGGCGAGGCCCGCGGTGGCGAGGCCGGCGCCGCGAAGGACGGAACGGCGGGAGGTCCTGTCGGAGTGGCTCATCTGAATTCTCTCTTTCTGGATCATTCGGTCAGGAGGCGGGCGCGGCCGGCGTCCCAGCCCAGGGACACCTCGTCGCCGATGGCGGGCACGTCCTGGCCGGCGGAACGGCGGACGACCAGCGTGGTGCCGGAGGGCAGCGTCGCCATCAGGCGGAACTCGGAGCCGGCATAGACGGACTCGGTGATGCGGCCCGTGAGCGGCCCGGCGAGCTCGATATGCTCGGGCCGGATCGCCAGCGCCGCCTCGGCGCCCGGCGGGAGCTCCGGCGCCTCCGGCGGCAAGGGCAGCGGGCCGTCGGCCGTCTCCAGCACGCCGGCACCGATCCGCCCGCGCAGCACGTTGGAGATGCCGATGAAGTCGGCGGCGAAGAGGCTGGCCGGGTGCTCGTAGATCTCGCACGGCGCCCCCAGCTGCACGATCCGCCCGTGGTTCATCAGGCAGATGCGGTCGGAGAGGGCCAGCGCCTCCTCCTGGTCGTGCGTGACGAAGACGATGGTGGCGCCGGTGTCGCGGTGGAGGCGCTTGATCTCGATCTGCATGGTCTCGCGCAGCTTGCGGTCCAGCGCGCCGAGCGGCTCGTCCATCAGGATCAGGGCCGGCTCGTACACGAAGCAGCGGGCCAGGGCCACGCGCTGCTGCTGCCCGCCCGAAAGCTCCTGCGGCAGCCGGTCGCGGAAGGTGCCGAGGCCGACCATCTCCAGCGCGGCGTCCGTCCGGCGGCGGAGCTCGGCCGCCGCGATGCGGCGCATCTGGAGGGGGAAGCAGACGTTCTCCTGCACGGTGAGGTGCGGGAAGAGCGCATAGCTCTGGAAGACCACGCCGATGCCGCGCTTGTGCACCGGGGTGTGCGTCTCGTCGCGCCCGTCGATGAACAGCGCGCCGGCGGTGGGCTCCACCAAGCCGGCGACGAGCTGCAGCAAGGTGGTCTTGCCCGAGCCGGAGGGGCCGAGGACGGTGACGAACTCGCCGGGCGCCACGTCGAGGTCGAGCGGCAGCAGCGCGTCGGTCGCGCCGTAGCGCTTCGCGATGCCACGCGCCGAGAGTTTCGCGGTGGTTCCTTGGTTGGCGGAGGCGGTCACGATCCTTCCGACATTCGCGTTCATGTTCGGCATCCATCCGCCGGTCGCAGGGCGGCCATTGAGGCCGGCAATCTAGGCGAGCGCGCGGGAATGGGCAGTGGGGTGGGGGCAGAAAATGTCAGGCCGGGCAGCGCCCGGCCGCAGATCGTTGCCGATGGGGACGCAATTGCACAAAATGATGCCACGCGCCGGAGAGCGGGCAGCCCGGCGCGGCGGTCCTCAGGGCCGAAGATGAAAAATCAGCAAGTCGACGGAAATGTTCCCCGTGGCCGCTTCAGTCCGCCAGCTCGAAGCGCGGCAGCACCATCCCGTCGGGCATCGTGACATAGACCAGCCTGACGTCCCTCCCGATGCTGTCCGCCCCCGGCATGGCGCCTTCGAGGTTGGTGATCATCGTCGGCCCCTCCGCGAGGCGCACGGCGATGGAATTGTACGGCGCCGGATAGGCCGGCAGGTACTGCCGGTGGAACACCACCCAGGACAGGATCTTCCCCCGGCCCGAGACCTCCGTCCATTCCAGCTCGCAGGAGAGGCATTGCGGGCAGGAGGGCCCCGGCGGGTACTGCCAGGCCGAGCAGGCGCGGCAGCGCTGCAGGCGCATCGCACGCGCCGAAATGCTCTCCCACATCGGCCGGTCGTAGAGGCCCATGACGGGCTTCGGGGTCTTGGCTTCGATCGCGTTCATGGTGTCCTCACCGCCCATAGATGATCGAGAAGCACTTGCCCGCGACATCAGAGGTGTAGTGGGCGTGCCGCGCCTCCGCGACCTGCCGTTCCCCGCATTCGCCGCGCACCTGCCGCACGCATTCGATCTGATGCGCCCAGCCCTGCATGTAGGTCTCCGACAGATGCCCGCCGCTGGTGTTCACCGGCTGCTTCTGCCCCGGGCCGATGCCCTGCTCGCGCAGGAATTTTCCGGCCTCGCCAACACCGCAATAGCCGTAACCCTCCAGCGCCAGCGGCACGTGCACGGAGAAGCTGTCATAGACCTGGAGGACGTCCATGTCCTTCGGCCCCAGCCCCGACAGCGCGTAGGACTGCGCCGCGGCCGCCTGCTGCGCCGGCAGATAGAAGTCGTCGATGCGCGGCTCCAGGCTGGTGGCGCCGCGGTTGAGGTCGAAGCGGCCGACGCCCTCGATGAAGACGGGCCGCTCGGTCATGCGCTTCGCCCGCTCCGCCTCGGCGATGATGAGGGCCACGCCGCCGTCGTTGATGAGGCAGTAGTCGAAGAGGTGCAGCGGCTCGCAGACGAAGGGCGAGGCCATGTAGTCCTCGATCGAGATGCGCTTGCGCATGATCGCGTTGGGATTCATCGAGGACCAGCCGCGCTGCGCGACCGCGACCTCGCCCATCTCGGCCTCGGTGAAGCCGCGCGCATGCTTGTAGCTCTGCAAGGTCAGCGCATAGAGCGCGCCCTGCGAGGTCAGGCCCCAGGGCGAGTGATACACGTAGGAGAGGAAGGCACCCCCGCCCATCGCCTCCGGCCCGCCATACTGCGTGCCCACGCTGCGCTGGTCGTTGCCATAGACGAGCGCGATCACCTCGGCATAGCCGGCCTCGATCGCCATCACCGCCTGCGCCACGGCGAGGACAGCATCCGCCTGGCCGCCCCAGCGCGGGTTGATGCCGGTGAGCTCGCCCAACCGCTCATAGGCCGTGGTGGGGCCGGCGATCAGGCCGTCCACCTCGTCGCGCGAGATGCCGGCATCCTTCAGCGCGTTGTTGAAGGCGCGGATGCCGTAGCCGTAGGAATCGGTCGGCTGCTCGCCGGCGCGGCAGCGGGCCCAGTCGCCCACCCAGTCGGTATGGCCGACGCCGACCACCGCCGCGGCGCGCTTGTTGCGCGGGCTCGGATGCTTGCGCGCATAGTCGGGCTGTACGTGGTTCATGCCAGGATCTTCCTCTCCGCGAGATCAGTGATCTCGTCGTGCTTCATGCCCAGCAGGCCGGTGAGGACCTGTTCCGTGTGCTCGCCGAAGAGCGGCGGCCGCGCGAGCTCCACCCGCTCACCGTCGATGACGAAAGGCGGCGAGGTGAAGAGCGCCGGCCCCATCTCTGGATGGTCGACCTGCTGCCAGTAGTCGCGTGCGGCGAGTTGTGGATCGTCCTCCACGAGGTCGCGCGAGGAGGCGACGCGCGCCGCCGGAACGCCGGCATTCTGCAGGATACCGGCCGCCTCCGTGGCGGAGCGGTCCGCGCACCAGGCGCCGACCGCGGCCTCCAGCTCGTCCCGCGCGGCCAGGCGGCCCGCGGCGGTGCGAAGATCCGCCCGTCCCGCCAGATCCTGCCGCCCGATGGCCGCGGCCAGCGCGATCCACTCGCCATCCGCCTCCACCGCGACGGCGCACCACTCATCCTCGCCTTGGCAGCGGAAGACGTTGTGCGGTGCGTCAGCGCGCGAGCGGTTGCCGGTGTGCTCGGGCTCGGCATTGGTCTGCGACGCCTCGAGCAGGGAAGCCCCCACGAAGTTCGCCGTGGATTCGACCTGGCTGAGGTCGATCTTCATCCCCCTTCCCGTGTGACGCCGGTGGCGCAGCGCGGCCAGCACGGCGAAGGCCGCGTGGTAGGGGTTGGCCGCGTGGTCGGGGTAGTGCGTGCCGGGCCCGAGCGGCTTCTCGCCATTGCCGTAGCCCGTCATCCACATCATCCCGGTGACGGCGGCGATGGTCATGCCCACGCCGAGCAGGGTGGAGAGCGGCCCCGCCTCGCCGTACATCGGCATGGAGAGGTAGATGATGTCGGGCTTCACCGCCCGCACCTCGTCATAGGTGAGGC
>JAQGHZ010000204.1 GCA_028291485.1 Rubritepida sp.
CGCCGCTGTCGTAGCGCTGGCCCATCGCGGAGGTGTAGGGCATGGCGCTGGAGGGGATCATGTTGCGCCGGCGCAGCTCGATGCGGTCCACGCCGATCTCGCGCGCCGCCGTGTCGATCAGCCGCTCGACGAGGTAGTTGGATTCCGGCCGGCCCGCGCCGCGATAGGCATCGACAGGCACGGTGTTGGTCAGCACGCCGATGACATGCGCGTAGATGGCCTGGAAGCCGTAGACGCTCGCCAGCACCTTGGTGCCCGCGCCCGTCGGGATGAAGGGCGCGTAGTTGGAGAGGTAGGCGCCCATGCCCGCGAGGTTGCGCGTGCGCATGGCGAGGAACTTCCCGCCGGCATCCAGCGCCAGCTCGCCGAGGGTCACGTTGTCGCGCCCGTGGCTGTCGGACATGAAGGCCTCGGTGCGCTCGGAGACCCATTTCACCGGGCGGCCGGTCCTGCGCGCGGCGAAGCAGGTCAGCACGTGCTCGGCATAGAGGAAGAGCTTCATGCCGAAGCCGCCGCCCACATCCGTCGTCACGACGCGGAATTTTTCCTCGCCCGTCCCGAAGACGCCGGCCATCATGCCCTTCACCTGCCACGCACCCTGCGTGTTGGTGTGCAGCGTCCAGCTTCCGGTCTCGGCATTGTACTGCGCCAGCGCGGCGCGCGCCTCCATGCTCGCCACCACCACGCGGTTGTTCACGACGGTGAGGCTCGTCACATGCGCGGCCTGGGCGAAGAGCGCGTCCACCTTGGCCTTGTCGCCCACGGACCAGTCGAAGCAGATGTTGTTCTTGGCGTCCGGCCAGGCCAGCGGCTGGCCGGGATCGGTCGCGGTCGCGAGGTCGGTGACGGAGGGCAGGATGTCGAAATCCACCAGGATGGCCTCGGCGGCGTCGCGCGCGGCCTCGGGCGTCTCGCCGATCACCAGCGCCACGCCGTCGCCCACATGGCGCACCGTGTCCTTGGCGAGCGGGAAGTGCGGCGTGTTGGTGCGGCTGGTCCCGTCGATGTTCTTCATCGGGATCACGCAGGGCACCTCGCCCACGCCGTCCGCCACCATGTCGGCATGAGTGAAGACGCCGATCACGCCCGGCATCGCCTTCGCGGCCGAGGTATCGAGGGAGAGGATCTTCGCATGGGCGTGCGGGCTGCGCAGGACATAGGCGTGGGTCTCGCCCGGCACCTGGATGTCGCCGGTGTAGAGGCCGTTGCCCTTCAGCAGCCGCGGATCCTCGATGCGCCGCACCGACTGGCTCAATCCGAATTTCGCCATGGGAATTCCCTCACCTTGCCGTTCGCATCATCGTCGGATGATGCGCCTAAGGTCCATCATCTGACGATGATGGTCCAAAGGAAAAGGGGGACGGAAGTCTTCTTCGTATGTTGAGATCGCCGCATGACGACGGCACCTCTCCGCATCTGCTTCTTCGGCGACAGCATGGTGAACGGCACCGGCGACGATGCCTGCCTGGGCTGGGTGGGCCGTGCCTGTGCCGCCGCGCGGCACGGTGGGCGCGACGTCACCTGCTACAATCTCGGCATCCGCCGCGACACCAGCGAGGATGTGCTGATACGCTGGGAAAGCGAGGCGAAAGGCCGGCTTCCGCCCGAGTACAACGGCCGCCTCGTCTTCTCCTTCGGCGCCAATGACGCGTGCCCCGGGGCCGACGGGGAGGTGCGCGTGACGCCCGATCGCGCACTGGCGAATGCGGAGGCGATCCTCGTCGCCGCCATCGCATGGCGACCCACTTTGATGGTCGGTCCCTTCCCCATCGGTGACCTCATCGTCGATGCAAGAATCGCGGAATTGTCGGCGCGTTTTTCCGCGATCTGTGCCCGATTGGGCATACCGTTCTTTCCGGTCATTGATATCGCCTCATCCTCCGAGGCCTGGGCATGCGAGGTCGCGGCCGGCGACGGCGCGCATCCGAACGAGCAGGGCTACGCGCTTATCGCCGAGGCCCTTCACGCGCTGGGACGCGTGGCGGGCGTGGATCGATGGCTAGGCCTGCAGCGGCGGCCCGAGGACCAGCAGGCAGAGCCAGTAGCCGAGATGCGCTTCCAGGGGGCGGGCGAGGCTCGTGATTGACTGGGAAACCACGCGAATATGATTTCCTATTCAATCTACTGCCGAACTGTTCTACGAGGTCCCCCTCGTCACGGTGGAGGAGGGCGGATCGCTGGCGGGAAAGCTGTCGGCGAGCGCCTCGTCGAGCTTGTCTTCCCGCTTCCGGATCTCCGCCTCGGCCTGGAACCAGAAATCGTGCTCCTGCCCCTCGGGCCGGCCCGCCTTTTCCCAGAACCTGTAGGCCGTCTCCCGGATGCGCTGCTCCACAAGCATCAACTCGTCGGACACGTGGCGAATCCTCCCGCTGGCCTTCTGCAACTCGGCCGCACCGGTGGAAACTTCAAGCCCCAGTCCCGCTGCTCGCGTCGGCGGCCCGGCGAAATCCACCACATTCCGATCCGTCGATCCGTCATCGTCCCAGGTATCGACACCCGACGCATCTGCTGGCATGGCTTCAGGACGTCCTCCCTGCTGT
>JAQGHZ010000223.1 GCA_028291485.1 Rubritepida sp.
CGCTTCGTCGCATGGCCGAGCATCAGGTCGCCCATCAGGCCGACCGTCAGGTCGCCATTGCCGTCGGCCACGATGATGTCGCCCGGCTCGGCCATGTCCACCGCGCGGTGCAGCATGAGGTTGTCGCCGGAGCGCGCCTTCACCGGGAAGGCCGGGCCGCAGAGCCGCCTCTTCCCGCCGAACGAGTGAAAGGTGCCGGAGAGCGCCTGCAGCCGGTTCATCACGTCGCCGATATTCGCGACGGGCAGCTTTGCCGCACGGGCGACGAGGGACGGGTCCACCCGCGTGGTGACGGGGCGGATGCGGAAGCCGACAGACATGGGAAATTCCTCCAGAATCGGCGCATGCCACCACGGGCCGCGCGGATGGGGAAGACCCTCGGCCCCGTGAGGCGGCAGGTCTGGTCGAAGGCATGGCGATTGACGTCGTTCACCTGCGCCAGGACCCAGCCGGCCGGCTCGCCGACGGGGCCGCGCACCAGCGCCTCGTGCGCCACGATTCGATGCCCGACGAGATCCACGATCGGCTGGAAGGCCATCGCAGGGTGACGATCCTCCCGGCAGGCATCCGCCGCTCCGTGGCAGTGGATCTCAGGCAGCCTTCACGCCCCGGGCGCGTGCCGGCAGCTCCAGCCGCGCGGCCAGCCCGCCCAGCGCGCTGACGCCCAGCGACAGCCGGCCGCCCACCAGTTCCGCCAGATCGGCCACGATTGACAGGCCGAGGCCCGATCCCTGCACGGTCTCGTCCAGCTTGGTGCCGCGGCTGATCGCGGCGTCGCGCTGCTCGGCGGCCATCCCGGCCCCGTCATCCTCCACGGCGATGACGACGACCAGCCGCGCCTCGCCGTCCGGGGCCCGGTTCCGGCCCAGCGATACCGCGATGCTCACGCGCGAGCGCGCCCATTTGCAGGCGTTCTCGGCGAGGTTGCCGATCATCTCGGCCAGGTCCTGCCGGTCCACGCGGGCCGTCGCCGCGGAATCCCCCACGGCCCGCAGCTCGAGATGCGCCGCCGCCGGCAGGCGTGCCATGGCGGTCGCGATTTCCTCCGCCACCGCCAGCGCGGGCGTGTCCACCGCCGCCGCCCCGGCCAGCGCGCCGACCCGGGCGCGCGCGAGATGGTGGTCCACCAGCCGCTCCATGGCGCCCGCCTCCTGCAGCGCGCCCTCCACGTCCGGCGCGTCCTGCTGGAGCGAGACGCGCAGCACGGCGATCGGCGTCTTCAGCGCATGGGCGAGGTTGCCGACATGGGTGCGCGCGCGCTCGATGGTCGCGCGGTTCTGCGCCACCAGCTCGTCGATCTCCACCACCAGCGGCGCCACCTCGGAGGGCGCCTGAAGGGGCTGCAGCGTCTCGCGCGAGCCGTCGCGCACCTCGGCCAGCGCCCGCCGCACCCGCCGCAGCGGCATCAGCGCCCAGAGCACCTGCCCCGCGGCACCGGCAACGAGGCCGAGGCCGAGGACCGTGAAGACGGTCAGGAGAAGGCGGCGGGTGCGCGCGATGTCCTCCTGCGCTCCCGCCGTCATGGAGGCCACCTGCACGAGCATGGGGCTCGTTCCGGCCAGGGAGGAGCGCGTCGCCTCGCTGGGGATCACGACGCGCGCGAGCACCCGGATCGCCTCGTCGCGCGGCCCGGTCGCGGAATAGGCCTGCACCTGGCCCTGCGGACCGGCCGATGCGGGCGGCAGCGGCAACCGGGCATCCCAGAGCGAAGGCGACGTCGCCATCCGCCCGTCGCCCGCGGTCACCTGCCAGTAGAGGCCGGAGAGCGGCCGCTGGAATTCCGGGTCCGACAGGGAACGCGACGCCACGCGCGGCCTGCCGTCCGCCCCGGCCGAGAGCGCCGCGACCAGGGCGTCGAGCTGCGCGGCGAGGCGGCTGTCGAAGGCCGCCTCGACCTGTCGCGTCAGCACGGCCGAGGCCAGCCATCCCGCCAGCGAGAGCCCGCCGCCTACCCAGATCGCCGAGATGAGCGCGAGGCGCAGCGTGAGCGAGCGCAAGGGGGAGTTCATGCGCAAGGAACGTTCATGTGCTCGGGCCGGCCTTCCCCACGGGCAGGGCGATGCGGTAGCCCAGGCCGCGCTCCGTCTCGATCAGGCCGGCCCCGAGCTTGCGGCGGATGCGCCCGACCACGACCTCGATCGTGTTGGAATCCCGGTCGAAATCCTGGTCGTACAGATGCTCCGTCAGCTCCGTCCGGGAGACCGGCCGCGCCCCGCATTGCGCCATATAGGCCAGGAGGCGGAATTCCAGCCCGGTCAGCCGCACCGGCGTCCCTTCGAGGTTGACGGTCGCGGCCACGGTGTCGAGCGTCACCTCGCCGCCGTGCCCGAGGCTGATCTCGGGCCGCGCGACGCCCCGGGCGCGGCGGATCAGGGCCTGCAGCCGCGCCACCAGCTCGCCGATCGCGAAGGGCTTGGCCATGTAGTCGTCGGCGCCGGCGTTCAGGCCCTCGACCTTCTCGGTCCAGGCGCCGCGCGCGGTGAGCACGAGGACCGGCATGGTACGCGCGGCGGCGCGCCAGCGGTGCAGCACGCTCAGCCCGTCGAGGCGGGGCAGGCCGAGGTCCAGCACGACAACGTCGTAGGGCTCGGTCTCGCCGAGGAAGAGGGCCTCCTCGCCATCGGCCGCATGGTCCACGACGAAGCGTGCCTCGATCAGCGCGGCGCGGACCTTCGCGGCCAGGGCGGCATTGTCCTCGACCAGCAGAACGCGCATCAGTCCGGCCTCTCCTGGACGCGCCCCTCGGTGCGGCGCAGCTCGCCGTTCTCGCCGAAGAGCTCCACCCGGAACATGCGACCGTCGGGCGGGAGGAGGCGGAACTCATAGACCCAGCGGCCGTCCTGGCGGTCGAGCTCGACCTTGACGATGCGGCCGACGTAGCGCCGCTCCACCCGCCCCATCAATTCGGCGAGACCCATGATCTGGCCGGATTCGCGGGCGAGGCGGGCGGCCCTGCGCCGGTTGTCCTCATCGTCATCGTCATCGTCGTCGTCGTCGCCGTCGTCGTCCGCCCGGGCGCTCGACATCGGCTCGCCGGTCAGCACCAGCCCGAAAGCTGCGAGGAGGAGGCCCTTTTCGAGCAGGTCACGCCGGTTCATGTCCGTCGCCATAGGGCGTCCCATCTAAACTCAGGATGAACAGGAGGGTCACCGGCCGTTCATCGCGCCTGCCGCATAAACGCCCCGAGCCGGCGATCGGCGATAGGAGATTTGGGATGTTCGGTGCGATCGATGCGGGAATGCTCGACCTCGCGATGCTGATGGTGGCGCTCGGTGTCGTGCCGGGCCTGGTGGCGCTCTCCTCCCGCAAGGCCAGGACGCCCAGCTTCGATCCGCGGATGCCCGCGGCTCCCCGCCATCGCCTGCGCTTCGGGGCGGCCACCGCTGCCCGCTGGTAGCCGCTAGGGGATCCGGATCCGCAGCGCACCTGGCGCGTCGGCGATCCGGAGCGGCAGCGGCGGCCCGCAATCCCCGTCACATTGCGTCAGCACGCCGGCGCCCTCGATCTCCACCGTCGCGCAGCGGCGCAATTCGATGAAGGGCATCCGGTGCAGCGCGTTCAGCGGCAAGGCCGCGCCCGCCAGCATCGCCCGTCCGCGCCCGCCGCCTGCCTGCACCACCAGCGTGAAACCCGCTTCCAGCGGCGAGGCGCCCGGCGCCACCAGATGCCGCCCCGCATAGAGCCGTCCCTTGGTGACGATGACGCTCGACGCCTGCTCCCATTCCCCGCCATCGGCCGAGAAGCGCAGCGGTGGAAATCCATGCCGCGCCAGCTCACGCAGCGTCTGCCAGACATAGGCGCCCTTCCCCAGCACGCGCTTCAGCCCTGGCGGCAGCCCGTGCACCACCGCCGCGTCGAGCCCCGCGCCCAGCATCTGCACGAAGAGGCGCTCGCCCGAAGCGCCGCGCGCGATCCCCGGCCAGATCGCCGCCTCGCGCCCCGCCGCGATCACGCGCGCCGCCTCTTCCGGGCCGGGCGGCAGGCCCAGCTCCAGCGCGAGCACGTTCGCCGTCCCGAAGGGCAGGATGCCGAGGGCCGCGCCCGTGCCCGCGAGCCCCGTCGCGACCTCGGCGACGGTGCCGTCGCCGCCGGCCGCCACCACCATCGAGGCGCCGCCGCAGGCCGCCTCGAGTGCCAACGCTTCGGCGTGCCCAGTCAGATGCGTCTCGGTCAGTTCAATGCGGATGCCGTTCGCCACCAGCACATCGAGCACGCGCCACAACAGGCTGGCGCGACGCATTCCGGCCGTGGGGTTGAAAACGATGATCATGATCCGGTGCACATGTGGCGGCAAAGGCAGGGGCGCGGCAACGTAAGGTTGTAT
>JAQGHZ010000228.1 GCA_028291485.1 Rubritepida sp.
ATGCCGCCCCAGGCCAGGATCTCGGCCTCGCCCACCTTCTGGCAGCATTGCCCGATGGCGCCGCGCGCCATCTGCAACTTCGCGATGACGGGCGACTTGTGGGTCTTCGCATGGGCGCGCAGTTTCACGCTGCTGCCCGCCAGGAACCCCGCCATGGTGTCGAGATTGTGCTCGAAGGCGTCGAGGTCGAGAAGCAGGGCGGGGGTGTCGACCTCGTCCTCGCGCATACCGGGCTCGGCGGGAGGGGATTGCAGCATGGGCGTTCCTTATAAGGGCGCGGGGCAACCACGCGAGAATTCGAAGGGCATGATGCGGTGATGCTGCGAAATGATCCAGACGTGGTCGTGATCGGCGCCGGATGCGCGGGCATCGCGGCCGCGCGGGCGCTGGTCGCGGCGGGAAAGAGCTGCGTGATGCTGGAGGCGGGCGACCGCGTGGGCGGGCGCGCCCATACCTCCGGCTTGCTCGGCGCGCCCTTCGATCATGGCGCCACCTGGCTGCACCAGGCCGACGAGAATCCGCTGACGCGCTTCATCGGCGAGCACATCGACCACGACACGGTGCGCGGGCGGCACCTGCATCTCGGCGACCGCTTCGCCACGCGCGCGGAGATGGCGGAGTACGGCCACGCCTGCGACGCCTTCGAGACGGCGATCGTCGAGGCGCCGCAGATCCCCGACCGCGCCGTCTCCGAGGTGGTGCCCAAGGGCGGGCGCTGGGACGAGACCATCGGCCATTGGCTCGGCTCGCAGATCAACGCGGCGGAGCTGAGCCTCATCTCGCTCAAGGACTATGTGGCCGTCGACCTGGAAGGCCCGAACCTGCTGCCGTCAGAGGGGCTGGGCACGCTGGTGGCGCGGCTCGCCGAAGGGCTGCCCCTCCGGTTGAACCACGCGGTGACGCATCTGCGCTGGGACGGGCCGGGCGTCACCGTCGAAGGCGATTGGGGGACGCTGCGCGCCGGCGCGGCCGTCGTCACCGTTTCGACCGGCGTCCTGGCGGCCGGCGGCCTCCGCTTCACGCCCGGCCTGCCGGCGGAGACGATGGACGCCATCCACGGCCTGCCGCTCGGCCTGCTGACCAAATATGGATTCCGGACCACGGGCGAGGATCGCCTCGGCATGGCGCCCTTCCATTCCGCGCGCCGGCTGCTCGGTCCGGAGGTCCGTACCGCCATGAGCTGGATCTTCCGGCCCTTCGACCGCGACCAGATCTTCGGCTTCGTCGGGGGAGCCCGCGCCTGGGATCTGGCGAAGGAAGGCGAGGCCGCGACGGAGGCCGCCGCCCGCGCGGACTTCACCGCGATGTTCGGCGCGCGGGGCGCGCAGGTCCTCGGCCCGGCCGTCATCACCGACTGGGGGACCAGTCCCCTCTTCCGCGGCAGCTACACCCATGCGCGGCCGGGCCACCACGAGTCCCGCGCGCGGCTCTCCCTGCCGCTCGCCGGTGGCCGCCTTCGCTTCGCCGGCGAGGCCTGCCATTCGCGCTTCGCCGGCACGGTCGCCGGCGCCTGGCTCTCGGGCGAAGACGCCGTGCGCGATCTCCTGGCTAAGCGCATCGCGGTGACGGACGCTTCCTGAAACGGCACGACGATGCCGGTTCGAGCGACGCATCGCACGAGGGGGCGCGTGCAGGTGGAACGGTGAGCCGTGAAGCCTGCATCGGAAGCCGACGTACATGCCCTGGAAATATTATATTATTGTACATTTTTACAGGTGTATTGCCCTTCCCTCCTCCATCCTTCAGCATTTTAAGAATTTCAGACGAAGGTCAAATTCTGTATGCCACTTCCGACGCCGAAGCAGCTCGACGACCTGCTCAAGACGCTGATCGCAGAAATCGCCAAGAACAAGACCTACGGGGAATTCAACAAGGTCAAAAGCGAGCTGAAGAAGCTCCTGAAAATGGGCGCCATCGTGGGCGCGCAGACGGCCCTGCAGAGCGGAGTGACCTTTGGCGCCGCGCAGGCCGGCGTGGCCTCCGGCCTCGCCCTCGGCGTCGTGACGCTCGCGCCGCTTGGGGCGGCGCTCGGGCCGTGGCTGAGCGCGTTGGCCATCGTCCGTCAGGCCGACGGAATTTTCGCCCTGCATGATCTTCGGGACTTCGCCAGCGGCAAGCGTCAGGGCGTCTACAAGTGCACCTGCGGGAAATGCGCCACCGGCCTGCAGTACGTCATCGACAAGAAGGAAAACAACGTCGCCATCCTCGCGCTCGCGCCCTTCACGGCGGGCCTCTCGGCGATCGTGGACCGGATCAATTCGGTGCGTAAGAGCTTCCAGAAGAACCGCCCGAAGGAGCAGCACTCCCGGCAATTCGTCGCCTCGGCCAAAGGCGGCTGCGTGAGCGCGATGGTCGCCATCATGCTCATCTGCGGGAAGTGGCCGGCGGACAAGCCGGCCGATCCAGATCTGGTGCTGGATGCGATCGCGATCTTACTGGCCGATGACGGCTGGGCGCACCTCAAGTCCAAGTGGTGAACCGCCGCGCTCAATGCGCGGCGAGGAAGTCCAGCACCGCCTTGTTGAAGAATTCCGGATTGTCGTAGTTCAGCCCGTGCGTCGCCTTGGGGACGGTGACGCGCTGGGTGTCGGGCATGAACCGAATCAGCGCGTCGATGATCTTCGCGAAGTTCGGCCGGCTGTCCGCGCCGCCGAGCAGCAGGGTCGGGATGCGGATCGCCTCGGCCGCCGCGCGGGAATAGGGCTTCCGCTGCTCGTTCATCTGGCCGAGCAGGGTGCGGGCATTGTCGCGCCCGATCACCTTCTTCTCCTCCGGCCGCTTGTCCCAGGCGCCGGGGCCGCCGCTCTGCTCGGCGACGACGATCAGCCCGCCATCGATATCGCCGGCGCCGATCTTCCGGGCCGCGGCCGAGAAGCCGGCCGCCTGCTGGCTGCTGGCCGGCGCGCCGCCGAGGCTCTCGTCCAGCTCGCCGCCCGGCTCCGCCAGGATCAGCGCCTTGATCAGCTCCGGATGGCGCTCGGCCACGCGGAAGGCGATGTGGCCGCCGCGCGAATGGCCGAGCAGGTAGACCGGCCCGGCGCCCAGCGCCTTGATGAAGCCGGCGACGTCAGCGACATGGCGGTCGATGGTGAAGTTGCCGCCCTCCTCCCAGGTGCCGGGCCAGGCGTGCCGCATGCTGAGCGACATCGCGTGGTACTTCGCACCGAAGGCCGCCATCTGCGGGCCGAAGCTGCGCTGGTCGCCCAGCGTGCCGTGGATCATCAGCAGCGGCGCGCCGCTCCCGGCCTCGGCGTAGGACACGGGGTAACCATCGACTTCGAGGCTCGGCATCGGCGTCTCTCTCCGCAGCTGTTCGGGCGAGCCTAGGCCGGAGATGCGGAGCGGCCAATCCGGCGAATCCTTGCGAAGCCGTCATGCCCTGCTGGGAAAGCGCGAGGGCGCAAGATCACCTCGCGCTACTCCATCCG
>JAQGHZ010000235.1 GCA_028291485.1 Rubritepida sp.
TGTCGAAGATCAGGTCGGCATGGTGCTCGACCAGCAGCACGGCCGTGCCCTGCCGGCTGATCGCATGGATCAGCGCGCCCAGCCGCCGGATTTCCTCGGCCGAAAGCCCGGCCGCCGGCTCGTCCAGGAGGAGGAAGGCCGGACGCAGCATCAGCGCGCGGGCGATCTCCATGAAGCGGAGCTCGCTGTGCTGGAGGCGGTCGGCGCGGACGTCGGCCAGCGCCTCCAGCCCGACGACCCCAAGCGCGAGACGACCCGTCTCGCGCATGCGGCGCTCGTCCCTGACGTGGCGGGGCAGGGAGAGCAGCGCCTCCAGGAAGCCGGCGCGGCCCTCGATATCGGCGCCGATCATCACGTTCTGCAGCACCGAGGACTCGCCGATGAGGCGCGGCGTCTGAAAGGTGCGGGCGATGCCGCGGCTCGCGCGGATCGCCGGACGCCCCGGCGGCAGCGGGCCGTCGCCCAATTCCAGGCTGCCCGCCTCGGGGGTGTAGTAGCCGGAGATGATGTTGAGCGTGGTGGTCTTGCCGCTGCCGTTGGGCCCGATGAGGCCATGCACCTCGCCGGCCTGCAGCGTGAGGTCGAGGCCATCCACGGCCCTGACGCCGCCGAAGCTCAGCACGAGGCCCTTCAGCACCAGATCGCTCGCCGCCTCGCGCTTGGGCAGCAGCGCGGTCAGCGCCGCGAGGTCCGTCTGGATCTTGCGATCCTTCGGCAGCGCCCTGCGGTTGCGGAAGTCGAGCAGCGCCGCGATGCCGCCGGGCATGGCCAGCACGATCACCAGCAGCAGCGCCGCGTAGAGGAAGGTGGACCAGGCGGCCAGCGGCGCCGCCACCTCCGGCAGCAGCGTCAGCAGGATCGTGCCGAGCAGCGGCCCGAGGATCGAGCCGCGCCCGCCGATCAGGATCGCGATGAAGAAGAGCAGCGAGAGGTCGAAGGTGAAGGCGTCGGGCGTGATGTAGGTCTGCAACCCCGCGAAGAGCCCGCCCGCGATCGCGGCCGAGGCGCCCGCGAAGACGAAGACGATCACCAGCAGCCGCGGCTTGGCGATGCCGCTGGCTTCCGCGGCCACCTCCGCGTCGCGGATGGCGACGAGCGCTCGGCCGAAGCGGCTGGCGGCGATGTTCGCCGTCATCCAGGTCCAGAGCGCGGCGAGGGCGAGGCAGAACAGGTAGAAGCCCCAGGCGGTGTTCAGCGGCGCGGGGAATTCCGGCCCCGGCAGGCCGATGCCGCCGCCGGTGACGCCCTGCCAGGCCAGCGCGATCTGGGTCACGATGGTGGCGAAGCCCAGTGTCGTCATGGCGAAGTAGAAGGTGCGCAGACGCAGCGCCGGCAGCCCCACCACCACGCCGAAGATGGCGCCGACGACGGCCGCGATGCCGAGGGCGAGGAAGGCCGGCAGCGGCTCGGACACGTTGCCCGCGGTCAGCACGCTCGTGGTGTAGGCGCCCAGCGTGAGGAGCGCGACATAGCCGATGGCGAGCTGCCCGGCGAAGCCGACGATGAGGTTCAGCCCCGCCACCAGCACCCAGTAGATGGCCGCGCGCGTGCCGATGAGGGCCCAGTACTCGTTGCCCGTCAGCGGCAGCAGCAGGCAGAGGACGAGGATTCCGAGGAAGGGCAGCAGGGTCCTGATCATCAGACCCTCCGCGCCGTGGCCGAGCCGAAGAGGCCCTGGGGGGCCGCCAGCAGCACGATGATGAAGAGCGTGAAGACGGCGACCGAGGAGAAGATGCCTCCCACCAGGAAGTTAGCGGCCTGCTGGAACAGACCGAGCCCGATTCCGCCGATGACAGCGCCGCGGTTGTTACCGAGCCCGCCCAGCGCCACGGGAATGAAGCCGTAGAAATTCAGCAGCGGCCCGTTGGCGAAGAAGGCCAGCAGCAGCTGTCCGCCCGCGAAGCCCGCCAGCGCGCCGATCGCGCCCGCCAGCGCGTAGCTCGCGATGCGCAGGTTGCGTTCCGGCAGGCCCAGCGCGCGTGCCGCGAAATTATCCTCGGCGATCGCGACGAAGGCGCGGCCCACCAGCGTCTTCCGGTACAGATACTCCAACCCCCCGATCGTCGCCGCGCAGGCCACGACCGGCAGCCAGTACTTCTCGTCCCAGATGCCGACGCCGATTCCCACCAGCTTCGGGAAGGGCTGCGGCTCCGTGCTCCATTCCAGCGCCGTCAGGTGCTGGATGAGCAGGGCCACGGCCAGGGTGGAGAGCACGTAGAGATGCTGCTCCAGGCTCTTCAGCACCGGCCTGACAGCCACGATCTCCGTCACCACGCCCACCAGCGCGCAGACCGCGAGCGTCGCCGCCAGCCCGGGCAGGATCGGCAACCCCAGCCGCAGGATGAACATCGAGCCCAGCACGCCGCCCAGCATGCCGAGCTGCCCCGAGGTGAAGCTCATCACGCGCGAGGTCGCGAACATCGTGTTGTAGGTGATGCCGATCAGCGCGTAGACCGCGCCGACCGCCAGGCCGGAAGCGACGATCGAGGCTAGCATGGCGCTCAGCCGTAGCCGGGCGCGAGGGCGAAGGTGCCGTTGCGCGCGGTATTGGCCGCCGACATCACGACTTCCGAGGTTGGGTAGCCGTTCCGCTCGGTGGCCGTGTAGGTGTAGGTGCCGAAATATCCGGGGTAGTTGGTCAGGCTGTTCCAGTTGCCCACGATGGCCTCGCTGGTGGAGGAGCCGGTCGCGTCCACCGCCTTGGCCACGAGCTCCACGGCGTCGATCCCGCAGGCGACCCACCAGAGCAGCGTGTCCTGCAGGTTCACCTTGCCGGCGAGGCGGCCGAGCAATTCCTGGTTGCGCGCGGGCAACTGCCCGGCAGCGTCGTAGGAGCAGCTCTTGTAGCCGATGGCATAGACCTTCTCCCAGTTGGATGGACGTTCCACCAGGCTGCCGATCTCGCCCGAGGCCAGCGCCGGATGGCCGACGAAGGGCACGTCCCATCCCATGGTCGCGCGGGTGTTGAGCATGCGCGCGATCATACCGGTGGAGACGCTCCAGATCACGATCGCCTCGGCGCCGGCGTTGCGGGCGCGCAGCATGTCCGGGGTCATGTCCGGCTGGGTCGCGTCGATATTGGCCTTGTACACCACCTCCGCACCGTCGCGCTGGAAGGCGGCGACCGAGGCGTTGGCCGCGCTGACGCCGTAGCCGGTCGTGTCGCCGACCACCGCGACCTTCCGCTTGCCCAGGATGTTCATCGTGTAGCCGCGCACCGCATCGTCCCATTGGGTGTTCGAGGGCGCGATGCGGAAGGCGGTCGGATAGCGGCGCGGATCGATCAGGCTGTCCACCACGCAGGGGTGGATGTTCGGCATGCGGCCGCGCGCGATGATCGCCGAGACGGCCAGCGACTCACCTGAATTGGTGGGGCCCCAGATGGCGTGCACGCGGAGCTGGCTGATCATCTCCTGCGTGGCGTTCACCGCCTTGGTGGGATCGCCCTGGGTGTCGCGCGTGAGGATCTCGACGCGCCGTCCCTTCACGCCCCCGGCGGCGTTGATCGCCTCGGCCGCGTAGAGCACGCCGCGGTTGAAGCCGATGGCCGGCGCGGAGCTCGGGCCGGTCATGGCGGCGAGCCAGCCGATGCGGACGGGCTCCGACTGCGCGAGAGCGGGGGCGGCGAGGCCCCCGGCGGCGAGGCTTGCGGCACTCCCCAGGGCAAGGCTACGGCGCGAGACGTTCATCTGTGTGCTCCCTTGGATGTCGGGCCGCTCTGGAGGCGGCCTTTCACTGTTTCCTCGTCGGCCGTCGAGACGGCCATGATACGATCCTGCGCCGCAGCGAAAGCGCGCGCAACGGGTGCGAAGACCCCGGTGCGCCGATATCAGAAGGCGACCTGGTCGCCGCCTTTGAGGGACAGAATCTCGCGCGCCTCGTCCGGGCTCGCGATCTCGAGACCCATCCCCTCGATGATCTGCCGCACGAGCCGCACCTGCTCCGCATTGCTCGCCGCCAGACGGCCCGGCCCGGCCCAGAGGCTGTCCTCCAGGCCCACGCGCACGTTGCCGCCCTGGGCGGCCGCCATGGCGGCGATCTTCAGCTGGTTCGAACCCGCGCCCAGCACCGACCACTGGTAGTTGTCGCCGAAGAGCCGGTCGGCTGTGCGCTTCATGTGCATCACGTCGTCCGGATGCGCGCCGATGCCGCCCTGCAGGCCGAACACCGTCTGGATGAACAGCGGCGCCTTCACGAGGCCCTGATCGAAAAAATACTTCAGGTTGTAGAGGTGCGAGGTGTCGTAGCACTCGAACTCGAAGCGCGTGTTGTTCCCCGCGCAGGTGGTCAGGATGTACTCGATATCCTTGAACGAGTTGCGGAAGATGATGTCCTTGTTCTCGAGGTACTCGCGCTCCCAAGGGTGCTTGAATTCCTTGAAGCGGTT
>JAQGHZ010000249.1 GCA_028291485.1 Rubritepida sp.
GAGACGCCGTCGGGCATGCGGATGAGCTGGTCGGCGGCGACGCGGCAGTATTCCGCCATGCCGCCGTCGAGCATCTCGCCCATCAGCCCCTTCTTCTTGTTCACCGGCTTCACCAGCACGCGATCACCGACGGACCAGGCGGTCACGCCCTCGCCAACTTCGGAAATGGTCCCGGCCATGTCCAGGCCGATCACCACGGGCAAGGGCACCTTGATGCCGGGCATGCCCTTCACGGTGAAGACGTCGTGGTAGTTGAAGGAGGAGGCGCCGACGCGGATGACGACATGATCAGCATCGGCGACCGGCATGGGGTGGTCCTCGATCACCTGGAGCTTGTCGAGGTCGCCATGCTCCCGCAGCACGAGGGCGCGCATCGTTGCAGTCATCGTTGGATCCCGGTGTCGCAAAATTGTTGCGGCAGCTTCACGCAAGCCCCGGGTCTTGGCAACCGTGGCGCGAGGATCGGCATCCCATGCGGCGGGCGCCATTGGCCGAGCGGATCGGGCTTCGAGCCCGACGGCGACGGCGGCAAATGCGCCGCCGCGCCTTGCCCTGCGCCGCAAGCCCCGCCGATACTTCTCGCAAGCACCATTCGCGAAGGAAACGCCCCATGCCCAAGACCCAGATCACCTCGCCGAAGATCGGCAAGCCCAGCGGCCATTTCGCCCATGCGACCGTGGTCGAGGCGCGCGGCCGCATCGTCTTCGTCTCCGGCATGCTGGCCAAGGATTCCGACGGGAAGATCGTCGGCGTGGGCGACATCGAGAAGCAGACCATCCAGGTCTGCGAGAACATCAAGGCCGCGATGGAGGCCGCCGGCGGCACGCTGGACGACATCTGCCGCGTCGACGTCTTCGTGCGCAACATGGAGCAGTTCGACATCATCCATCAGGTGCGGCGCAGGTACTTCACCGGATCGCCGCCGGCCTCGACCATGGTGGAGACGCCGAAGATGACGACGCCGGATGCGCTCATCGAGATGAGCGCCATCGCCGTGCTGCAGGATTGAAGAGGATGCGTCGCCTTCTCCTGGCTCTCACGGCCATCGCGGCGCCTGCGCTGGCGCAGGCCCAAGGCTTCACGCCAAGCCGCTCGCTCCAGCTCCTGGTGAGCTTCCCACCCGGCGGCGCCACCGACCTTCTCGCGCGCGCCGTCGCCCAGGCGATGGCCAGCGAACTCGGCCAGAGCATCGCCGTCATCAACCGCGACGGCGGCGCCGGCTCGGTGGGCGCGGCTGCGCTCGCCCAGGCGCGGCCGGACGGCTACACGCTCGGCTTCACCACCTCGACCTCGGTGGGCCTCCAGCCGCACCTCAATCCCAGCCTGCCCTATCGGCTGAATTCCTTCACGCCGATCTGCCAGACCTTCGAGCTGGTCTTCGCCCTCGCCGTCGCGCTCGAGAGCCCCTACCGCACGGCGGCCGACCTGGCCGCCGCGGCGCGCGCACAGCCGGGCCAGCTTTCCTTCGGCGTGAACGGCACGGGCAGCGCGGCGCATCTCGCCATGGCGGAGTTCGTGCGCGCGGCTGATGTCCAGATGCTGCACGTCCCCTATCGCGGCGATGCGCCCGTGGTGCCCGCGCTGCTCAGCGGCGACATCGCGGCCGGGTCGCTGGCGGCGAGCCTCGCGGACGCGCAGGGGCTGCGGATGCTCGGCATCTTCTCGAACACGTCGAACCCGTATTTCCCGAACGTGGCGACGCTGCCCTCGCAGGGCTTCGCCGCGACGCAATCGGTGATCGGCGGCGTGCTCGCGCCGGCCGGGCTGGAGCCGCCGGTCCGCGCGGCGCTGGAACGCGCCTGCGAGGCCGGGCTGCGCTCGGAGGGCTACCGCACCGTCGCGGAACGGCTGCGCGAACGCATCGCCTATCTCGACGGCCCGGCCTTCGGCGCGGCGATCGAGGCGGATGTGGCGGCGAAGCGAGCTCTGCTGGATGCGCTGGGGATCCGGCCCTGATCAGGGCCAGCTGATCATTCAAGCGAGCCGATCGAGTTCGGCCTTCAGGTGAGTGATCACTCGCTCGCCGATATGCTGGCCCAGTGCGCGGTAGGCCTCGAACTGCGCCTCCGAGAAGAACTGGTCGGCCGTGGTCTCGTGGGGAAAGGTCGGGTTCGCCGCAGCGTAAGTCAGCACATCCGAGGGCTCGTCGCCTGAGAGCGTGGCCTTCACGTAGAGCAGCGTTCCGCGCTTGCCGTCCGGATAGTCGAGTGTGCCGATGGCGAAATGATCGGCGCTCTGACCCCCCGGTGCGTGCCGTAGCTTATCGACGCAGACCTGCAGCTCGGTGCCGGCGTCCAGCCGCGAGAGCATGGTAGCGATGCCGAGGCCGTTGAAGCCCATTTCCGGATCCGCCTCGGCATCGACCGCGAGGATGAGGGGACAATGGCGGTGGACCAGCGAGAGCACGCCGAGATTCTCCCAATGGCCGCCGTCGCTGACGAAGACCAGTGGCCGTCGCGACAGGCTGGTGAAGCTGCCGAACATCTCCTTGAGTGCATACCAGCCGTTGGGCCGCGGCACGGGGGCGCCCGACTTCACGTGCCGCGGTGCGGGCATCCAACGACCGGTGCGCGCGTTCAGCAGGGCCTTGAAGAATACCGCCACGCGACCGCCGGTGACACGCCCGGCCTGCGGAGAGACTGCTGCGGCGGAGAGCGCCATGGCCGTCGCGGCGTCGCATTCCTGCTGTGCGCCTTCCAGACTCGCGGTGGCCACATAGCCCAGATACTGGCTGCCGGCCTCGAATGGCGTCAGCGTGAAGGGGCCTGCGGGACGGCCGCGCCGGGACATGCCCCGGTTGTAGGTTCCGGCCACCGTGGCGTTCACCACCGGAAGCGGGCCACGGGTATCCACCGGCATCAGAGCTGACAACGGCGGCGCAGGGCCCGTCGGAAAGAACGTGCTCTTCAGGCGATCACGGTAGTATCCGTGCAGGGACAGGGCGTTCGCATCAATGCGCGATGCAATCACTGTGAGTGTCGCGGCACCTGCGAGGGCCAGGACGACGAAGGTCCCGAGGCCCTTTCCGATCTGCACGGGCGGTTGGTCAGGCTTGCCTTCCGTCACTATCACCTCGCAGCACTGCAGGGCCTCCTCGACCCGGTGAACGATCACGACCGCCAGGGCGAGGAGTGCGAGGAGGAAAAGAACGCCGATGATGGTCAGGCCCAGCGTTGCGAAGCGGCCCTTCATCCGCGATGCGATCGCGCCGGCACCCAGCAGCCCGGCGACGCTGCCGACGAGCGAGACGAAACTGTTCGCAGAGCCACTCTGGATGAAGTCCGGTACGTGAAGTAGGACGGACCTGCTCCAGTCGGGCAGGCGGGCCAGCGCCACCGCGGCCGCCAGTATGAACAGGCTGATCAGCACGCGGGCGGCAATACGATCCGAGCGGATTCGCTCATGAGCGCCGATCAGGCCTTCCTGGCGCAAGGCTTCCGTCGCGGCCAGCACCATCGCAAACAATGCCGCCCAGGACAGCAGGGACAGCCACCACTTGACCTCGCCCGGCACTCCCGCCCAGCCTGCATGGAGAACTCCCATCAGCCCCGCGAGAATCAGAACGAGCGGGGCCAGAAGGGCGATATTCGCCAGCAACTTCCGTAACAGCGCGCCGGCGGCGATCAGGCCGGGCCAGCAGCCCGGCGCCTTCAGATAAGAGGCTCGGTCGCGCAGCCTCCGCAGCGGAGTGCCAGCGGCCTCGGGCAGGCCGTAGGGGAAGCCTTTACCTGCCTTGAAGGCATGGGCGAGCCAGCCCAGGCCAGTATAGCCGCCACCCGAAACGGTTGAGAGCCAGCCGAAATCCTTCAGCAATCCGCCTCGGTCCAGGGCCTGAAGCACGCCCAGGCAGACACTCGCCGACCGAATGCCCCCGCCCGACAAGGCCAGCCCGGCATAGCTCCCCTTTTCGTAAGGGATGGGCTCTGGCGTGGCGGCTTGAGCCGTCTGGGTGTCCCGCTCGTTGGACTGATCTGCTCCAAATGGAATGGGCTGGCGATACACGCGACGGGGAGTTGGCTCCCCGCGCGCCTTGATTGCCTCTTCTTCATTCCGAAGCCAATCGATATTACTGCCGCTTGCGGCAGGCAGGCCATTTCGCTCACCCGGGCTGGTTGGAGTTGGCGTGCCGGACATTTACTGCGCCCCTACACAATGCTGAGTATATTGCGCGAATTCGGTCGAATGTCTTTCATTTTGTTGAACATAGTATGTGAAATTTGAATAATTACCGCGATGGGCTGCGTGGCTAAAGCGCCCCTTGCTCCTTCAGCACCTGTTCTGCCAGCCGCAACGCATCGATCGCGGCGGGGAAGCCGCAATAGGCGACGGCGTGGGTGAAGAGCTCGCTGATCTCCTCCGCCGTGCAGCCGTTGTTCAGCGCGGCGATCAGGTGGATGCGCAATTCGTGCGGATGGTTGAGCGCGCAGATCATGGCGAGCGTGATCAGGCTGCGCTGCTTGCGGTCCAGCCCCGGCCGCGTCCAGAGCGTGGCATAGGCCATCTCCTCGGAGAGCGCGCGGACGGCCGAGTTGAAGGGGTTGGTGCCCTTGTCGCGCGCCTCGGTATAGGCGCTGCCCAGGATCTCGCGCATCTCGGCGCGGCCTTTGGCGCGAAGGATCTCGTGCGCGGCATTCTCGTCCATGGTTCTTCCCTCCGTGATCCGGTGGAGGGTAGGGCCTTCCCAGGGGGCCGCAAGCGTGCCGTCACTCCATCACGACGGCATGGTCCTTCGGCGGCGGCGCGGAGGAGCGGCGCAGCAGCAGGAGCATCGGCATCACCACGAGGCACAGGAT
>JAQGHZ010000278.1 GCA_028291485.1 Rubritepida sp.
GGTGAGGCGACGGTTCCGCATGGGATCAATCCGCCTTCTTGTGTTCGAGGATCACCGCATTCAGGAAGAGCCAGAAGGCGATGAAGCTGGCGAAGAAAATGAAGTCGCGCGCCGAGATCACCCCACGGGTGAAGCCGGCGAAGCGCTCGTTAACCGAGACGCCGCGGGCCACATCCGCCATGACGGGGAGGTTGGCCGAGAGGAACTCGGTCACCACCGGCGAGCCGGCGGCGGCGAAGAGGAAGCAGGCGGCGACGGCGAGGACGAAGGCGACCACCTGGTTGCGCGTGAGCGCCGAGATGGCGGCTCCAACAGCCAGATAGGCGCCGGCCACCAGCAGGCAGCCGAGATAGCCGGTCAGGACCACCCCGTTGTCCGGCGTGCCCAGCAGGTTGATCGTGATCCAGAGCGGGAAGGTCAGGGCCAGGGCCACGGCGCAGAAGGCCCAGGCGGCCATGAATTTTCCGACCACGGCCTGGGCCGCGGTGAGGGGAAGGGTCAGCAGCAGCTCGATGGTGCCGAGGCGCCGCTCCTCGGCCCAGAGCCGCATGGTCAGCGCGGGCACCAGGAAGAGAAAGAGCCAGGGGACGAAGCTGAAGAAGGGGATCAGGTCCGCCTGGCCGCGGGTGAAGAAGCCGCCGAGGGTGAAGGTCAGGGCGCCGGCCAGCACCAGGAAGATCACGATGAAGACGGTGGCGACGGGGGTGGCGAAGTAAGCGGCGAATTCGCGCCGCGCGACGATCATGGCGGCGCTCATGCGGCCTCTCCGAGGGTCAGAGACCGGAAGACGTCGTCCATGCTCCGGCCGTCGGCCACCAGTTCGGCGGGGGTGGCATCGGCCAGGACCTTGCCGCGGGCGATGACGATGGCCCGCGTGCAGACGGCGGCCACCTCCTCGAGGATATGGGTCGAGATGATGATGGCCTTGTCCGGCGCCATGGTGCGGATCAGTTCGCGCACCTCGTGCTTCTGGTTGGGGTCGAGGCCGTCGGTGGGCTCGTCGAGCACCAGGACGGGGGGCGAGTGCAGCAGCGCCTGGGCGAGGCCGACGCGGCGCTTGAAGCCCTTGGACAGGGTCTCGATGGGCTGGAGCCGGACGCCTTCGAGCTGGGTCTGGGCCATGGCGGTGGCGATCCGGTCGTCCTTCTCGGAACCGCGGAAGCCGCGGATGCGGGCGCAGAAGGAGAGAAAGTCGATGACGGACATCTCGGGGTAGGTGGGCGCGCCCTCGGGCAGGAAACCCAGCTCGCGCTTGGCGGCGACGGGCTTGTCCACGATGTCGTGACCGCAGATGCGGGCCGTTCCGGCGCTGGGCAGCATGAAGCCGGCCAGCATGCGCATGGTGGTCGACTTGCCGGCGCCGTTGGGGCCCAGGAAGCCCACCACCTCGCCCCTGGCCACGGAGAAGCTGACGTCGTCCACGGCGGTGAAGCTGCCGAATCGCTTCGTCAGCCCCTCGATCTCGATGAGTGCGGTCAATCCAGATCTCCAAATCCGGCCGCCGGTTTAACCCAGGGGGCGGGGGTTTCAAGTCGCAGGCCGTTCATCCGGCGGCCAGGATGGCCACCGCGTCGAGCTTGTCGAAGAGGCGAAGCAGGCTCCGGGCGGCCATTCCGCGAGGCGAAGTGAGGTCCGGATCGCGCTGGAGCAGCACTTCGGCATCCTGCGCGCCCATCTCGATCAGGTCACGTTGGCGGCGTTCGGCGACCGAGTCCTCCTCGCCGCGAAGACCCAGCTTGAACTGGACCTGGCCGGCCTGGCGGGTGCCCAGCGCCTCGCCGCCGCCACGCAGGCGCAGATCCTCCTCGGCGATGACGAAGCCGTCCTCCGTGTCGCGCAGGATGAGGAGGCGTTCCTTCTCGCGTTCGGAGAGATGCTCGGAATGGACCAGCAGGCAGGAGGACGGCTTCTTCCCGCGCCCGACCCGGCCGCGCAGCTGGTGCAGGGCCGAGAGGCCGAAGCGCTCGGCCTGCTCGATGAGAATGATGGTGGCCTCCGGCACGTCCACGCCGACCTCGATGACCGTGGTCGCCACCAGGATCTGGGTCCGGCCGGTCGAGAAATCGGCCAGGGCCTGCTCGCGGACGTCCACATCCAGTTCGCCATGGGCGAGGCCGACCTTGCCCGGGAAGCGCTCGGCGAGCTCGGCGAAGCGGGTTTCCGCGGCGATGCTGTCGTCGTGCTCGCTGCCGGAGATGGCGCGGACCACCCAATAGGCGCGCTCGCCGCGATCCACGGCGGCGGCCATGCGGGCCACGATCTCGTCCAGCCGGGCGCCGCTGGCGATGCGGGTGGCGATGGGCTGCCGCCCGGCCGGCTTCTCCGCGATGCGGCTGACCTGCATCTCGCCCCATTGGGTGAGCTGGAGCGTGCGCGGGATGGGCGTGGCGGTCATGACCAGCATGTCTACCTGTTCGCCCTTGCGGGACAGCTCCAGCCGCTGGGCCACGCCGAAGCGGTGCTGCTCGTCCACCACGGCGAGGCCCAGGTCGCGAAACTCGACGGCCTCCTGGAAGAGGGCGTGGGTGCCGATGGCGATGGGGATGGAGCCGTCGGCGAAGCCGGCCAGGACGCGACGGCGCTCGGCCCCCTTCACGCTGCCGGCCAGCAGCGCCACCGGGACTGGGCAGAGCTTTTCCAGGGTACGGGCGTGCTGGCGGGCCAGGATCTCCGTCGGCGCCATGAGGGCGGCCTGGGCGCCGGCCTCCACGGCCTGCAGCATGGCGAGCAACGCCACCAGCGTCTTGCCCGAGCCGACATCGCCCTGGAGCAGGCGCAGCATGCGATGGGGTGCGGCGAGGTCGGCCTCGATCTCGGCCAGGGTGCGGATCTGGTCGCGGGTGGGCGGGAAGCCGAAGGCGGCCAGGGCCTGTTGCCGCAGCTGGCCGCCGCCGGTCAGCGAGCGGCCCGGCGCGTCGCGGCGCCGGCGGCGCAGCAGGCCGAGGGCGATCTGGCCGGCCAGGATTTCGTCATAGGCCAGCCGCTCCCAGGGCTTTTCCGTCGTGCGGGTGACGGGGGCGTGCAGGGCGCGCAGGGAATCGGCGAAGGGCGGCCATTGCTCGCGCCGCATCAGGGGCTCGTCGTGCCATTCCGACAGGTCGGGCAGGCGGCCCAGGGCGGCCTTCATCGCCGGCGCCACGTGGCCGCGCGCCAGGCCTTCGGTGAGGGTCCAGACCGCCTCCAGCAGGGGCAGCGCCTCCTCGTCGGCCGCCACGTCGGGGCTGATGCAGGACCAGGCCTCGCCCTCGGGGCGGATGCGGCCGGAGATGAAGCGGGCCTCGCCGCGCGGCAGCAGCCGCTCGATCCAGCCGAGGTTGGACTGCATGAAACGCAGCGTGACCTCCTCCTGCGTCCGCACCTCGATGTAGCGGCGGGCGGCGCGGCTCATCGCGGACCGGTAGGAGAGGGGCGTCACCCGCAGGACCGAATCGATGTCGGGCAAGGCTTCGGAGGGGTGCGCGATGCGCCTTCGCTCGGCCACGCGGTCGGGCAGGTGGAAGAGCAGGTCGAGCACGCGCGCGCCGCCACAGGCCTTTTCCAGCAGCAAGGCCCGCTTGGGACCGACGCCGGGAAGGGAATCAAGGGGTTCGA
>JAQGHZ010000287.1 GCA_028291485.1 Rubritepida sp.
TCGAGGATATGATGGCGATGCTGGTTCTCGATCGCATCATAGGTCGCGACCGTGCCATCCAGCCCACGCGCGGCGATGCCGGAGATCTCGGCCGCGAAGGGGACGAAGGCCTCCAGGATCAGCGGGCGGGGCGCGAGGCGCGCGAAGGCGGGCGCGGCGTCCTCCAGCCGGCGCAGCACGGCCTGGCCGCGGCCGTCATAGCCGAGTCGCGTGGTCTTCAGCACGGCTGGCAGGCCGATCTCCGCGATGGCGGCCTCCAGCTCCAATTCGCTGGTCACCTCGCGCCAGGGCGCGACCGGCACGCCGGCCTCGGCGAGGAAGCGCTTCTCCACCACGCGGTCCTGGCAGACGGACAGCGCCTTGATCCCGGGGCGGCAGGGCACGCGGCCCTCCAGCGCCTGCAGCGTCGCGACCGGAACGTTCTCGAACTCGAAGGTGACGACGTCGACCGCGGCCGCGAAGCGGTGCAGCGCCTCCAGGTCGTCGTACTCCGCTACCGTACGCGCCGCCGCCACCTGCATGCCGGGCGAATCGGCGTCGGGCGCGAAGACGTGGCTGAGGTAGCCGAGCCGCGCCGCCGCCATGGCGCTCATCCGGCCGAGCTGCCCACCGCCCAGGATGCCGATGGTGGAGCCGGGAGCCAAAGGGGCGGGCAGGGGATCAGATCGGGTCATGCGGCACGCCCTCGGTCTGCCGGGCACGCCAGGCGTCGAGCCGCTCCGCGAGCGCGGGGTCGGACAGCGCGAGGATGGCCGTGGCCAGCAGCGCCGCGTTGATGGCGCCCCCCTTGCCGATCGCCAGCGTCCCCACCGGCACGCCGCTGGGCATCTGCGCGATGGAGAGCAGCGAATCCATGCCCTTGAGCGCGTGGCTCTCCACCGGCACGCCGAGGACGGGCAGCGGCGTCATGCTCGCGGCCATGCCGGGCAGGTGGGCGGCCCCGCCGGCACCGGCGACGATCACCTTCAGCCCGCGCCCGCGCGCCTCGCGCGCGTAGTCGAAGAGCCGCCCGGGCGTGCGGTGCGCCGAGACGACGCGGCACTCATGCGGGACGGCGAGCGCTGTCAGCACCTCGTCGGCGTGGCGCATCGTCTCCCAATCAGAGCGGCTGCCCATGATGATGCCGACCAGCGGCCGTTCGTCAGGTGGAGTCATTATACTTGGGGCCCGCTTCAGGCGATGATGTCGGGGACGAGCTGCCCCTCCAGCCAGGAGATCTCGTCCTTCAGCTTCAGCTTGCGCTTCTTCAGCCGCTGCATCTGCAACTGGTCGCCGAAGCCGCTCTCGAGACGTGCGATGACGGTGTCCAGGTCGCGATGTTCGCTGCGCAGCTCGTGCAGGCGACGCAGCATGGCCTCTCGGTCTTCCAGCATCAGTCCCGTCGCATCCTGAGGGCAGATTCATTCGAGGGGAACGAATTCACTCGCCTGCCCGGCCCCATGGGGGATAGCATGCCTGGATGCGGTCGCAACAGCCGCATGAACAGGCGACGCCCTTGGCGTGTCCGCCAGGGGCGATCCTAAGCAGAGGAAGCCGCTGCATGATGCATGCCCCGAGGGTGAGAGCCCTGGAATCCCGCCACGCAGATCTGGAGACGCGCATTGCCGTCGAGGGCAACCGCCCACGCCCCGACAATGAGACGATCTCCCGCCTGAAACGCGAGAAGCTGCATCTCAAGGAAGAAATGGAAAAGCTCCGCCGCGCCCATTAAGGCGTGATGAACCAGACGGAACCGCCAGCCCGAAGTCGATCGCGCGCGAGCGCGCGCGCGCGGCCGTTCCCGGATCACTCGGACTCGAAAGGCGTGGGGATGGGCGTCGGAATGGCGATGCCCTCGGCGCGGAGACGGTCGTGCGCCGACGTCACGGCCGCGTTCAGCGCACCCTGGCTGCACAGGCCGAGGATCACCGGGTCGCGCGGCTTGATGTTCGCGCTGTTCCAGTGGGTGCGGTCGCGCACCTTCTGGATGGTTTCCTTCGTGGTGCCGACCAGTTTGCCGATCTGCGCCTCGGTGAGCTCCGGATGGTTGCGCAGCAGCCAGGCGATCCCGTCCGGGCGGTCGTTGCGCTTGGCCACCGGCGTGTACTTCCCGCCCTTGCCGCGCCCCTTGGCGGTCGGGATGGCGTTGGGCGAGAGCGTCAGCCGCGCGCTGGCGTTGCCTTCGGCACGGGCGATGTCCTCGCGCGTCACCTGGCCATTGGCGACCGGGTCGTAGCCGATGATGCCCTGCGCCACCTCGCCGTCGGCGATGGCCTGGACCTCCAGGGGGTGCATCTGGACGAAGTCGGCGATCTGTTCGAAGGACAGCGAGGTCTTCTCGATGAGCCAGACGGCGGTGGCCTTGGGCATCAGGGGCGGGAGGGCCATGACGGTGCTTCCATGGGTGGGGGGCTGCGCGGATGGGCACGCGCCCAAAGGGGCGGCTCTTCTCTCGCAAGCCCTATAGTGGCAGGGCCGGTCCGGGCCAAGCCCTGAGACGAATCGGAGGAAGATGGATGTTTGACGAAGAGCCCCGGCCGAAGCCCGTCCAGCGCTTCGTCCCGGCCGCCCTGCAGGACTGGGCCGAGACCGAGCTGCGCGCCTATATCGCGGACCTCCAAGCGGAGATCGCCCGGGCCGAGGCGGCCATCGCGTCGCGCTCGCACCAGCGATCGGCCGCGGACGCCTTCTTCCGCAAGCCCGGCTGACGTCCGATCGCCGGAGGGCGAAGGCCCGGAGGCGTGAATTGGCCGGTCGCCGCCGATCAGCCGATCGCACCATTGTATGTACAAAATGTACCCCGTCGCTCCTCGATGGTGTTACCTTCAAAATAAGGCCCAATAACGGGCCAACGAGAGGGTTCGCCATGACTGGAATTCCCCGTCGTCGCCTTCTGCAAGGCTCCGCTGCCGCCGTGACCTTCGCCTGCACCGGCTTTGCGGCCGATGCCGCGACGCCGCGCATCACCGCGCCCGAGGTGGACAGCCTCTCGATCCAGGTCGTCACCGATGGCAACCACGACGTCTTCATCAGCGGCGCCCAGGTCCCCGGTGTCCGGGTGGAGCGCGTGCGCGGTTTTCGCGGCGCGCTGGAACGCCGCGCGCTGCGCAGCGAACACGGCCTGTCGCTCTGGCTCACCTCCGCCCGCGGCGCCGAGACGAAGCGGCTGTTGCTGGATTACGGCTGGACCGGGGAGACGGTGAACAACAACCTCGAGATGCTGGAACTCGACCCGGCGACGCTCGATGCGCTGGTGCTCAGCCACGGCCATCTCGACCATTTCGGCGGAATGGAGGGCTTCCTCGAGAAGCACCGCGGGCGGATGAAGGACGACCTCCGGCTCTATCTCGGCGGCGAGGATGCCTTCTGCCAGCGCGTCTCGCCGGCCGGCAACGGTGCCTTCGCCAGCTACGGCCGGCTTGACCGCGGAATGCTGGCGGCGGCCCGGGTGCGGCCGGTGCTGTCGGAGGATCCGCTGGTGATCGAGGGCCACGCCTTCACCACCGGCGCGGTGCCGCGGGTGAGCCAGGAACGGGTGCTGCCGAACAGCTTCGTCAGCTACGGCATGCGGGACGGCGCTGGCTGCGACACGGCGAAATACGCCGATGCGCATTTCAGCCCGGCCGAGCTGGCCGGCCAGCCGGTGCCCGACCAGCACCTGCACGAGCAAGCGACCTGCTACCATGTGAAGGGCCGTGGCCTCGTGGTCATCACCTCCTGCGGCCATGGCGGCATCCTCAACACAATACGACGGGCGCGGGCTGTGACCGGTGTCGAGAAGGTGCATGCGCTGGTCGGCGGCTTCCACCTGGCGCCGGCACCGGAGGATTACCTCAACCGCATCATGGCGGAGCTGAAGACGCAGGACATCGACCACCTCTTCCCGATGCATTGCAGCGGCCCGAATTTCCTGGAGGCGGCGAAGCGGGAGATGCCGCAGACCCTGGTCCTCTGCACCACCGGCAGCCGTTTCAGCTTCGGCGCCTGACCCGGGCATTCCCCAACGGGCATTTCCCCAAAAGGAAAGGGCCGGCGGTCGCCCGCCGGCCCTCCCGTTCAGACCTGCCTTATCGTCAGGCCGCCTGAGCCGCCTGCTCGATCGCGGGCTGGCGCGGCGCCGGCGCCTGGATCTCGATCCGGCGGGGCTTCAGCGCCTCCGGCACCTCGCGCTTCAGCGCGACATGCAGCAGGCCGTTCTCCATCCGCGCGCCCTGGACCACGAGGTGGTCGGCGAGCACGAAGCGGCGCTCGAAGGCGCGCCCGGCGATGCCGCGATGGACGTAGCGGCGCTCCTGGCCCTCGGCGGGCTGGGCGGCCTTGCCGCTGATCGAGAGCTGATCGTCGCGGACGACCAGCTCGATGTCCTCGGGGCCGAAGCCGGCCACGGCCATGGTCAGCACGTAGCTGTCCTCGCCGGTCGCCTCGATGTTGAACGGAGGGTACGCCTGGGTCTCGGCCTGGTTGCGCACGCCGTCGAGCAGGCGGGCGACGCGGTCGAAACCGATGGCGGTGCGGAAAAGGGGAGAGAAATCAATGGTGTTCATACGCGAACCTCCTTCTGGAGCAAGGTCCTGTTGAAGCGTCCCGAACGGCCCCGTCCCCAGATGGGGCGACAGCGCCTCGGATCCGCGCCGAGGCCCGCAAGGGCGCCTCGACGCCCCCGAGATGTGACGCGCCGCGGCGGTGTTCAAGAGGTTCGGCCCGAAAACGAAAAAACCGCCCAGGCCATTGGCCGGGCGGTTTCTTTTCAGCAGCAAAGAGGCTGGAATCAGCCCTTGCGCATGCCGATGCCGGCGAACTTCCGGTTGAACTTGGCGACCTGGCCGCCCGTGTCCATGATGCGCTGCACGCCGGTCCAGGCCGGATGGCTCTTCGGATCGATGTCGAGGCGGAGCGTATCGCCCGGCTTCCCGCCCGCGGTGCGGGTCTTGAACGTCGTGCCGTCAGTCATGATGATGTTCAGGTCGTGATAGGCGGGATGGATGTCGGGCTTCATGGCTCGGGCTTTCGGGGAAGCGGCGAGTGCGATGGCTCCCGCCGTGGGTCGGCGGCGTTTAGGCCATCGGTGCCGCCCGCGCAAGCGCGGATCGGCGCGGGTCCCATTCCAGCGCAGGTGCTACCGCGCTAATGTCGTTTCCGCAACGACGGGCAGGGGATGCCATGGAGTGGGTGATACCGGCGGCCGCCCTGCTGCTGCTGATCTGGGCTGTGATCATCCGCCGTCGTCTGGTCGCGCTGCAGCAGGCGGCGGTGCATGCCTGGGCGGAGGTCGATGGGCTGCTCCGGCGGCGGCATGATCTCGTGTCCCGCCTCGTCGAGGCCGTGAGGGGGCGTGTCGCGCGCGAAAGGAAGTCGCTGGACGGGGTAATGACCGCCCGGGGCCGCGCTGTCGCGGAACAGGCGCCGGCCGGCATCGGAAAGGCCGAGGCGGTCCTAAGCGCCGCGATCGGTAGGGTCTTCGAGGTGGTCGAGGAAAATCCCGGCCTCAAGGCCGACCCCGACCTCCTGCGCCTCCAGTCCGAGCTTTCGGCCGTCGAGAGCGGGATCCTGAAGTCGGCGCGCCACTTCAACGAAGCGGCGCGGGAGTACAACGACGCAAGGCTGGGGTTCCCGGGCGCCTTCCTCGCCTACGTCATCCGATTCGATCTGCTGCAATACTACACCGTCGCGGAGGCCAAGCCTTAGACGGCGCGAACCATGCCCGTCCGACTGTGATCCGGACCCCGGCTTAACCCGGCCTTCACCAAAGCCTCCCAGAATGGCGCCTGATCCCCACGGCGGGGCGGCCCACGTTGGGGCCCATGGAGGACAGGGTGCAGGGCAGGCGGGCAGAGGACCGCGCCGCCGCGGAGCTGCGGGAACTGGTGGCGCAGCTGGAGCGGAGCGGTCTGGCGGAGCGGCGGGCGGATGTCCGGCAGCTGCTGGAGAACTCGCGCTCGCTGCTGCACGCGCGACATCGGCCGGCCCTGGCGGCCGGGCCGCCGCTGCGCGCCGCGCCCTCGGCGCGCAAGCTGGCCGGCAAGCTCGGCGCCCT
>JAQGHZ010000296.1 GCA_028291485.1 Rubritepida sp.
AATCGGGGCACATCCAGGGCGGGGCCGGCAGGGCGCGGGGCAGGTCGAGGCGGCGGGCGAGGAGGATGATGCGCAGGCCGCGGAGGCGGATGGCGCGTCGGGTGGCGCGGCAGATCAGGCCTTCGAGGCGGCGGAGCGGGTGGCCGGCTGGCGCGGCGGCCAGCGCCTTCAGCAGGCGCTCCCATAACCCGTCATGGGTGAGGCGGCGGAAGTGGCGGGAGATGGTGCCGGGCTTGCCGTATGGCTCGGGCAAGTCCCGCCAGGGGCCGTCGGTGGCGGCGACGCGGAAGATCGCGTCGAAACGGGCGCGGTGGTCGCAGGGACGGCCGCGGGTCTCGTCGGGGAGATGGGGGAGGAGGGCCTGCCACTCGGTGTCGGAGAGAGGGGCGTGGGGGATGCGGAGAGGAGAGGCCATGAGCCAACATAGGAAAATAATCTGGAAGTTGCAAGGAAAATAGCACAGGGCTTCAGCTTCTGCGGGGCCGGTGAGACCCCATGCCATCGCTCTTCGGACCGCGGCAGATTGCAGCGAGCAACCCAATGAAGTCTCATGGTTCGGCGCTGCGCTTACATGTCGCAGGCCTTCGAGGGGGACACCATGAATCTCAACGCCGCGGTGAACGCCGAGGACATGCGCGCACTGGCCAGATCTGCCCTGCCCAGGATCGCCTTCGACTTCATTGACGGCGGCGTGGCGGACGAAGAAGGCCTGGCCGAGAACCGTGCCGCATTCCGGCGTCACAGGCTGGTTCCCCGCTATCTCGTCGACGTCAGCCGGCGTGACCAGACGGTGGAGATGTTCGGCAGCCGGTATGCCAGCCCGATCGGAATCTCCCCGATGGGCATCGCCGGATTCTTTCGGCCCGGTGCCGACCTCATGCTCGCGCGAGCCGCGGCCGAAGCCAAAATCCCCTACATCATGTCCAGCGCCAGTTGCGATTCGATCGAGAGCGCCATGGCGGAAGCGCCGGACACGACCTGGTTTCAGCTCTACGGAACCAAGGATCCCTCGATCGTCGAGGATCTCGTGCGGCGCGCGGCCGCGCTCAAGGTCAAGGTCCTTGTGCTGACCATCGACACGCCGATCATCGGTGGGCGCGAACGCAACATCCGCAACGGCTTCACACGACCGCTGAAGCTGACGCCAGGCATCATCCTGCAGGGATTGATGCGGCCGCGCTGGACCCTCGATTTCCTCAAGAGCGGCGGCGTGCCGATGATGGAGAACTGGAAACCCTACAGCGCGGAGAAGGACGCCAGCTCGGTGGCCGACCTCTATGGCTCGCAGACGCCAGCGCCGGCGCAGACCTGGGAGGTTTTGCATCTCGTTCGCCGTCTCTGGAAAGGGCCCCTGCTGGTGAAGGGGGTGCTTCATCCCGAGGACGCGCTGATCTGCGCGAAGGCCGGCGCCGACGGAATCATCATCTCGAACCACGGCGGGCGGCAGCTCGACAAGGCGCCGGCGCCGCTCGACGTCCTGAGGGATATCAGGGCCAGTGTCGGGGACGGCATGGAGCTCATCGTCGATGGCGGGATCCGCCGGGGCAGCGACGTTGTGGTTGCCCTGTGCCTGGGAGCACGGATGTGCACCTTCGGCCGGCCCGCGATGTTCTCCGTCGCCGCGGCGGGCCAGGCTGGCGCCGCGAAGCTTCTGCGCCTCATGCGCGACGAAATCGACATGACCCTGGCTCAGATCGGATGCACGTCGCTTGACGATCTCGGTCCGCATCGCCTGACTTCATCCAGCCACGCTGCACTCCATGCATAGGGAGAAATCGTCCATGAACGACGTGACCATCAGGCCGGCGACGCGGCGTGCCACGAAGACGGCACCGGCGAGCAGCTTCACGGGAACCGTGCTGCAGGACTCCCTGGCGACGCCGGTCGCGCCGTCGCGCACGAGCGCCACATCGGTGACGTTCACGCCGGGCGCGCGGACCAACTGGCATACGCATAAGACACGCCAGGTGCTGGTCGCAACGCTGGGCACCGGAATGGTGCAGGTCCGAGGCAAGCCGCCCCAGATTCTCCGCGCGGGTGACGTCGCCGAGGTCCCGCCCGGCCTGGTGCACTGGCACGGTGCGATCGCGGGCCATCTCTTCGCGCATATCTCCTTCATCGAGACCGACGGCCCGGACAACACCGGCTGGATGGAGCCGGTGGCCGAAGACGAATACCAGAAGGTGGCCGTGGCGCCGGTCTAGGATCATTCACTCCCTGAAACCACGGACATACCGTGGCTTTCGGGGTGGCGTCGCTGGTGCTCATGGCCGGGTGATTTCTGCCCTCGCAGGAGGGGTCTTCGGCCGCCGGCGACCGTGTCAGGCTTTCGGCATGAGCGGATATAAGCGGCTGCGACATGAAGCGCTGCAGCTTGAGGAAGGTCGAGTGGGATGGAAGCGGTGAAGACAGCACCGAAGCTGGCGGCGACGGTGATCCACCCGACCGTTCATCTGCGGGAGGCGCAGATCGGCCAGTGCTGCGAGGTCCTGGAAGATTCCCGGATCTCCTATTCCAGCATCGGCGACTACAGCTATCTCGGCGCGAACTGCCAGGTGGCGGACACGCAGATCGGCAGGTTCTGCGCCATCGCGGCCTCGGTGCGCATCGGGCCGCCGAACCACCCCATGGACCGGCCCTCGCTGCACCGCTTCACCTATTGCCCGGAATACTACGACGCGGAGAAGACGCGCGATCACGCGTTCTTCCGCGACCGGCGGGACGACCGGGTGGTGATCGGCCATGACGTCTGGATCGGCCATGGCGTGATCGTCCTGGCGGGCGTGACCGTGGGGGATGGCGCGGTCCTCGCGGCCGGCGCCGTGGTGACGCGCGAC
>JAQGHZ010000315.1 GCA_028291485.1 Rubritepida sp.
TCCAAGGTCATGCCGGAGACCAACAGCCTCACCTATCGCGGCTATGCCGTGCAGGAGCTCTGCGAGCAGGCGAGCTTCGACGAGGTCGCCTACCTGCTGTGGAACGGCGAGCTGCCCACCGCGGCGCAGCTCAAGGCCTTCCAGGCCGAGGAGAAGGCCAACCGCGCCCTCAGCCCCGCGCTGCTGAAGGTCATCCGCGAGTTCCCGAAGGACGCGCACCCGATGGATGCCATCCGCACCGCGGTGAGCTTCATGGGGATGGAGGACCCGGAATGGGCCGACATCTCCGACGCCGCGCAGCGCCGCAAGGCCATGCGCATCCTCGCCAAGGCGCCGACCGCCGTCGCCGCCGCCTTCCGCCTGTCGAAGGGCCTGGAGCCGGTGGCGCCCGACCCCTCGCTCTCCTACTGCGAGAATTTCTTCCACGTCGTCTTCGGCAAAGTGCCGGCGAAGGAGGTCATCAAGGCCTTCGACGTCTCGATGATCCTGTACGCCGAGCACACCTTCAACGCCTCGACCTTCACCGCGCGCACCGTCTCCTCGACCATGGCCGACATCCACGGCGCGATCACCGCCGGCATCGCGGCGCTGAAGGGGCCGCTGCACGGCGGCGCCAACGAGGCGGTGATGCACATGCTGCAGGAGATCCCCTCGCCGGAGGAGGCGGAGGTCTGGCTGCGCAGCCGCTTCGACCACAAGGCGCTGGTGATGGGCTTCGGCCACCGCGTCTACAAGTCGGGCGACAGCCGCGTGCCGACGATGAAGAAGTACGCCGAGATCATGGCCGAGGTCGTGGGCGACAAGCGGTGGATGAACACCTCGGCCGTGCTCGCGAAGGTGATGCTCGAGGAGAAGCGCATCCACCCGAACCTCGATTTCCCCGCCGGCCCCGCCTATTTCCTGATGGGTTTCGACATCCCGCTCTTCACGCCGATCTTCGTGTGCAGCCGCATCGTCGGCTGGTCGGCGCATGTGTTCGAGCAGCTCGCGGACAACCGCCTCATCCGTCCACTCTCTCTTTACACGGGGCTGGAGCAGCGGCCGGTGCCGCCGATGAGCGCGCGCTGACTCACTGAGTTTCGCGCTGAAATGCAAAGGCCGTCCGAGCGATCGGACGGCCTCTTTCGTTCGTGCGTGTCATGCATCGGCGACTCATGTCGTGCGAAAATGCATGCGCAAATGCAGAATGTGTTTGACAGGCAACTCGCGCATTCCGATAGCGTTGCAAACGCGAGCATTGACGCGCGATTCGCTTGCATGAAGACGCCGGCGCGAACAACGCGAGAGTGGCGAGCATCGAAGCGGATCGCAGAACAGGGCGAGCGTCGAGCAGAAGGATGATCCAAGATCGGTTCCACGAGTTCCGCTTCCGGGGAATTCCGTTTCCGGTTGCTGCGGAAGAAAGGCATGGGCCGTCGCCTGATGCCGGCGGAAGCGCAGATGGCGCGCCGAGCTTTCTTCCGCGGGATACGCCGCCTGCCGAGTGAATTGTCTCTGCCATCCGTCGCGGCGTGACGCCGCGGCGAAGTCACCATCCAGTTCTGGAGCGCCACGGCGCATAGGAGAACAAGAATGACCGATACGATCGATACCACCGAGACCAAGCCGCGCGCTCAGGCGATGGCGATGGCCACCGGCGCCCGCCGCACGGCGAAGAAGCCCGCCACCGCGCGTGGCCGCGTCGCCGCCGCGAAGAAGCCGGCCGCGAAGAAGGCTGCTCCCGCGAAGAAGGCCGCGCCGAAGAAGGCTGCTGCCAGGAAGCCGGCTGCGAAGAAGGCCGCTCCCGCGAAGAGGGCTGCTTCCGCGAAGAAGGCCGCTCCGAAGAAGGCCGTCGCCGCGCAGAAGCCCGCCGCGAAGAACGCTGCTCCGACGAAGGCCGCAGCCGCGAAGAAGGCTGCTCCGAAGAGGGCCGCCGCCGCGAAGAAGCCTGCTGCGAAGAAGGCTGCCCCCGCGAAGAAGGCCGCTCCGAAGAAGGCCGCTGCCGCGAAGAAGCCTGCTGCGAAGAAGGCTGCTCCCGCGAAGAAGGCCGCTCCTAAGAAGGCTGCTCCCAAGAAGGCCGTCGCCGCGAAGAAGCCCGCTGCCAAGCCCGTCGTGAAGGCGAAGGACCCGAAGCGCGCCGAGGCCGCGAAGAAGGCCGCCGCCACGCGCGCCGCGAAGAAGGCCGCCGCGATGGCGCCGGCTCCGATGCCGACGACCGAGACGCCGACGAGCTGATCACGCCGAACATCGCGTGACACCGGCGTCGCCCCCTGTCGGGGCGACGCCTTTTCTTTGCTTCTTTGGCGCCGGCCCCCACAGGGGCGGCGCCTTTTTTGCGTCAGCCGAAAGTGGAGAGCAGGTCGTCCACCTGCGGCGGCGTCAGCAGCCGCGGCGACATGCCGCGCAGCAGCAGCGCGAGCCTGGCGGCCTCCTCCAGCTCCTCGGCGGCGTTCACCGCGTCGGTGAGCGTGGCGCCGCAGATTACCGGCCCGTGATTGGCCAGCAGCACCGCCTTCGCGCTCTTCGCCGCCTCGTGCACCGCCGGTTCCATCTCCGGATTGCCCGGCCGGTAGTAGGGGATGAGCGGCAGCGTGCGGCCGACGCGCATCACGAAATAGGGCGTGAGCGGCGGGATCACCGCCTCCTCTAGGCAGGAGATCGCGGTGGCATAGGTGCTGTGCAGGTGCACCACGGCGCCCGCCTCCGGCCGCGCATCGAGGAAGGCGCGGTGGAGGAAAACCTCCTTGGTCGGCTTGTCGCCGCCCACATGCTTCCACGCGAGATCGAGCTTGCTGATGCGCGCCGCCTCGAGCCGGCCGAGGGCGGAGTTGGTCGGCGTCATCAGATAGCCGTCGGCCAGGCGCACGCTGATGTTGCCGGCGCTGCCGACGGAAAATCCGCGCTGGAAGAGCGAGGCGCCGAGCTCCACGAGCATGCGGCGCTGGGTCTCCTCGCTCACTGGAAGGCCTTGAGGAAGAAGTCACGCGCGCCGAAGTTGCCGCTCTTGAGCGCGAGCAGCATGCCCTGGGGCGCGCTGTCCGGCGTCGCATGCGTCCAGGGCACGCCGGGATCGATCTCGGCGCCGATGCGCAGCGAGCGCACGCCGAGCCGCTGCACCACCGAGCCCGAGGTCTCGCCGCCCGCGACGACGAGGCGGCGCACGCCGGCCGCGACCAGCGCCTCGGCGATCTCCGCCATCGCCTCCTCCACCAGCGCGCCGGCGGCATCGCGGCCCAGCTTCTTCTGCAGCGCCTCCACGCGGTCCGGCGGGGCGGAGGCGGCGATGACGACGGGGCGGCCGGCCTCCAGCTTGCCGGCCATCCACGCCTTCGCCTGGGCCGCCAGCAGGGCGGCGTCGGGTGTGGCCAGCGCGTCGAGCTCCAAGGTCGGCACGTGGTCGCGCGCCACGCCGATCTGCCCGAGCGTCGCGCGCGAGCAGGAGCCGGCGAGCACGGCGGCGAGCCCGCCCACCTCCGGCAGCGTCCCCGCATTCGGCCGCGCCGGCAGCAGCCCGGCGCGCCGGAAATTCTCGGGCAGGCCCATCGCGATTCCGGATCCGCCCGTGATCAGCGCATGGCTCGCGCAGGCCTCGCCGAGCGCCATGAGGTGCGCGTCGGTGATGGCATAGCCATGGCCGGCATCGCGCAGGCGGTGGAAGTCGCGGCGGATGGCATTGGCGCCCTGCTCGACCACCGCGAAGGGCACCAGCCCGACGCGCGCCTCCGTCTGGAGGGAGAGCACGCGCACGAGGTTGGCGTCGCGCATCGGCGTCAGCGGGTGGTTCTCCATGCCGCTCTCGTTCAGCAGCGCGCCGCCGACGAAGAGATGGCCCTGGTAGATGGTGCGGCCGTTGGTCGGGAAGGCGGGGCAGGCGATGGCGAAGCCGCCGTCCAGCCGCTTCAGCAGCGCCTCGGCGACGGGGCCGATATTGCCCTCCTCCGTGCTGTCGAAGGTGGAGCAATATTTAAAGAGGAACTGCCGCGCGCCGGCGGCCAGCAGCGCCTCGCAGGCGGCGAGCGACTGCGCGACGGCCTCGGCGGCAGGGATGGTGCGCGACTTCAGCGCGACGATGACGGCGTCGGCTTCCGGCAAAGGCCCATCCGGCACGCCGATGACCTGGACGGCGCTCATCCCCTGGCGGACGAGGGTGCTGGCGAGGTCGGTGGCCCCGGTGAAGTCGTCCGCGATGCAGCCGAGAAGCGGCATGAT
>JAQGHZ010000371.1 GCA_028291485.1 Rubritepida sp.
CCGACGTGTGGTGGGGCAAGGTCAACCAGAAGCTGGATGCCGCGAAGTACGAGGTTTTCCTCAAGCGCGTCCGCGGCTACCTGGGCGGCCAGAAGGAGCTGTTCACCCAGGATCTCTACGCCGGCGCCGACCCGAAGTTCCGCATCAAGGTGCGGCTGGTGACGACCAATGCCTGGCACGCCCTCTTCGCGCGCAACATGTTCATCCGCCCGGCCGAATCCGAGCTCGAGGGCTTCACGCCCGACTATACCATCCTGCATGCGCCGGAGCTGGACTCAGTCCCCGCCGAGGATGGCGGCCGCGCTGGCTCGACCACGCTGATCGGCCTCTCCTTCAAGCAGCGGATCATCGCGATCGCCGGCACCAGCTACGCCGGCGAGATCAAGAAGAGCATCTTCACCGTCATGAACTGGCTGCTGCCGGCCCAGGGCGTGCTGCCGATGCATTGCTCCGCCAACGTGGGCAAGAACGGCGACACGGCGCTGTTCTTCGGCCTCTCCGGCACGGGCAAGACGACGCTCTCCTCCGATCCCGAGCGCGCGCTGATCGGCGACGACGAGCATGGCTGGACGGAGACGGGCGTCTTCAACTTCGAGGGCGGCTGCTACGCCAAGGTCATCAAGCTCTCGAAGGAGGCCGAGCCGCAGATCTGGGACGCCTCGCACCGCTTCGGCGCCGTGCTCGAGAACGTCGTCGCCGACAAGCACGGCAAGCTCGACCTGGACGACAGCCGCTACACCGAGAACACGCGCTCCTGCTACCCGATCGAGTTCATCCCGAACACGCAGCCGGGCGGCATGGCAGGCCTGCCGAAGACCGTGGTGATGCTGACGGCCGACGCCTTCGGTGTGCTGCCGCCGATCAGCAAGCTCACGCCGGCGCAGGCGATGTACCACTTCCTCTCCGGCTACACGGCGCGCGTCGCCGGCACGGAGAAGGGCCTCGGCAAGGAGCCGCTGGCGACCTTCTCCACCTGCTTCGGCGCGCCCTTCCTGCCGCGTCATCCCGAGGTCTACGGCAAGATGCTGGAAAGCCTGATCGCCCGCGACGGCGCGCAGGTCTGGCTGGTGAACACGGGCTGGACGGGCGGCGCCTACGGCACGGGCCAGCGCATGTCGATCAGGCACACGCGCGCCCTGCTGCGCGCGGCGCTGGACGGCTCCCTGGCCCAGGCGGAGTTCGTGACGGATCCCTTCTTCGGCCTAGCCATTCCGAAGGCGGTCCCGGGCATCCCGGCCGACGTGCTGAACCCGCGTGAATCCTGGCACGACAAGGCGGCCTACGACGCCACGGCGACGAAGCTGGTTGGGCTGTTCGAAAAGAACTTCGAGACCTTCGCCGGCGCGGTCGGCGAGGATGTGCTGGCGGCCGCCATCAAGGCCGCGGCATAATTCGCCGCCTGCGGAAATCGGGCGCGCCGCCTGCGCCCGATCTCCTGGTCCAATGGGCCGCGCCCGCAAAAGGGTGCGTTCGATAGGAGGGGCGCATGCCGGACGGTTCCATCCCGCGTCGCGAGGAGCGGCCCGTCGCGCACAACGTGCTCGGCGGCGTCCTCCTGCCCTGCAGCATGACGCCGATCACCGGTTTTTTCCGTGACGGCTGCTGCAACACCGACGAGAGCGATATCGGCCTGCACACCGTCTGCGCGGAGATGACGGAAGACTTCCTCGAATTCTCCCGCGCCACCGGCAATGACCTCTCGACGCCAAGCCCGGAATACGGTTTCCCGGGACTCAGGCCCGGCGACCGCTGGTGCCTCTGCGCCGCGCGCTGGGAAGAGGCACGGCTGGCGGGCTACGCGCCGAAGGTCGTGCTGGCGGCAACGCACGAGGCAACGCTGCTGGTCACCGGGATCGCGCATCTGCGGACGCACGCCGCGTGAGGCCTCGAGGGGGGATTTGCCCCCTCAAGCTCGTCACCCCTCACTCTTAAGCCGGGAGCTTCGCGTAGCGCAGCAGCAGCGCCGCACCATCCGGCGACCATTTCCGCACCGGCACCGACGGCTCCGCGCCCGGCTGGCTGCCGAGCCATCCGGCATAGAGCCCTTCCAGCACCGAGCCGATCCAGGTGCCGTTGATGTCCGAATGCGTGCCGACCAACGGCGCCGCCACGTGGCGCAGCACCATGGTGCGGTTGTTCAGGTCGAGGCTCATCTGCACATAGCCCCAGTCCACCACGGCCAGCGCGTCGTTGATCCGCGTCTCGAGCTCGGCGAGCGTGGCGCAGGCGGGCAGCGGCATGAGCGCGGCCATGCGTGCGCCGACCAGCCGCATCATTCCCTCGCGGCCGGGTGCGTCGAGATGGCTCTCCAGCGTCTCCATCATCGCGCGCAGGAAGGTGCGCCACTGCGCCGCGACCCCGCGCCGCGCGAAATAGGTGAGAGCATTGGTTTCGGTGATCTGGTCCGGCACGAGCAAGCCCCACGTATCCATCGCAACGGCATAGACCATAAATCAGAAACGCGGACGGGGAAAATCCGCGGAAGGGGTACCTTTGCAGGCGCGCAACACGGCCGAAAAACACGCATTGCGGGCATTGCGGAACCCGAGTCGTCGATGCTAAGGCCGAAGCCGCGTCCCCCCGCGAATCGAGGAAAGTCAATGGCCTGCGCATCTGATTGCGTCGCCGCCTCTCGCGATGCGGCCCTACCCTGTACGAGCGTGGCCCGGACGAGCACGAAATGCTTCCGCAGGAAGGATCGCGGGCAATGATCTTTGCCTCCTTCGAATTCCTATTCCTGTTCCTACCGCTGTTCTTCGCCCTCTATTTCCTGACGCCGGCGCGCCACCGCAACTGGACGATCCTGCTCCTGTCCTGGGGCTTCTACGCCTGGTGGCGGGTGGACTTCCTCGGCCTGCTCGTCGCGGTCACGGTCTTCACCTTCACCATGGCGCGGCTGATCGACCGCACCGCCCCGGGGCGCCGGAAGAACCGGCTGCTGGCCTTCGGCCTCACCGTGATCCTCAGCGTGCTTGCCTATTTCAAATACGCGAATTTCGGCGTGCAGACCTTCAACGATGCGATCGCCTCGATCGGCCTCGCGCCCTCGCCGTGGTCGGAGATCATCCTGCCGATCGGGCTGTCCTTCTACGTGCTGCAATCGGTCAGCTACCTGGTCGACGTGTGGCGCGGCACCGTGCCGGTGAGCCGCAACTTCATCGCCTATGCGGCCTACAAGGCCATCTTCAGCCAGCTGATCGCGGGGCCCATCGTCCGCTATGCGGAGATCGAGGACGACCTCAAGCACCGGGTGCACACGCTCGAAAAATTCGGCCTCGGCGCGCGCCGCTTCATGATCGGCTTCTGCATGAAGGTGCTGATCGCCGACACCATCTCGCCCATGGTCGACGTGGTCTACGCACTGCCCAACCCGAGCATGGCCGACGCATGGGCCGGCGCGATCGGCTACACGCTGCAGCTCCTCTTCGATTTCGCGGGCTATTCGGCGATGGCCATCGGCCTCGCGCAGATGTGCGCCTTCCGCTTCCCGGAGAACTTCAACAACCCGTATCTGTCCGGGAACATCCAGGAGTTCTGGCAGCGCTGGCACATGACGCTGAGCCGCTTCCTGCGCGACTACCTCTACATCTCGCTGGGCGGCAACCGGAAAGGCCCGGTGCGCACCTATGTGAACCTGCTGATGACCATGGTCATCGGCGGCTTCTGGCACGGCGCCAACTGGACCTTCATCTTCTGGGGCTTCTGGCACGGCGGCTGGCTGGCCATCCATCGCGCCTGGCGCGGCGCCGGCCACGGCCCGATGCCCTACTTCCTCGGCAATATCCTGCTGATGCTGGCCGTCGTCATCGGCTGGGTCGCCTTCCGCGCGCACGACATGACCAGCGCCATCGCCATGTACGGCGCGATGTTCGTCCCGAGCAGCCTTGATATCACCGACGCGCTGGCCTGGCAGGTCACGTCCGACCAGTGGTGGTGCATGCTGCTCGCCGTGGTGCTGATCTACCTGCCGCTGCTCGGTGACCGGCTGCCCTTCCAGCGACCCGTCGCGGAGATGGGCATCTTCTGGCGGTATTGCTGGGCTGCGGCGCCCATGGCGGGCTTCGTGCTGGGCATGATCCTGCTCTACAGCCGCGCCGCCGTCCCCTTCCTCTACTTCCAGTTCTGAGGGAGCCGCACCAATGCAGAACTGGCTTCGACGCATCGCGGCCTGGCAGGCCTTCCTGGTCATCGCCATCCTGGCCTGGGGCCTGTCCGAGGGCGTGCGCGCCATCGCGCTCCCCGCCGCGCAGCAGCGTCTCCAGCCGACGCTGAACGGCCAGGCCTTCCTGGCCGGGCGCACGGCCGCCGCGATCAACCACATCATGGCGCACAACCTGCCCATCGACCCCTGGGCGCGCGCCGCCGGCGGGCTGTTCCGCTGGGGGCTGTTCCGCTCGGGCGGGCCGCAGGTGCGCGTGGGCTGCGACGGCTGGCTCCTCCTGACCGAAGAGCTCCGGCCCTGGCCGGACGCCGACGCCATCATGGCCGAGCGCGTGGACGCCCTGGCCCGCATCCGCGACCGGTTGGCCGCGCAGAATATCGCGCTGGTGGTGGCGGTGGTGCCGGACAAGGCGCGGGTGCATGGCGATCGGCTCTGCGGCGCGCCGCTCTCCGCGCAATCCGCCGCGCGCTACGACCGCTTCCTGGCGGCGCTGTCGGCGAAGAATCTTGCGCCCGTCTCGCTGCTGCCGCCGCTCCAGGCCCTGGCCGCACGGCAGGACGCCTATTGGCGCACGGACACGCACTGGAACCAGGATGGCGCGGCCGTCGCGGCCCAGGCCATCGCCGCCCGCGCGCAGGGCGTCGGCATCGACCGTCCGGGCGGCTTCACGACGACCCGGGACGCCGCGCTGACCCCCGGCCCCGGCGACCTACTGCGGCTGATGGGCCTCGACATCCTGCCCGACGGGCTGCGGCCGCCGATCGACCGGCAGCATCTCGCGCATACCAGCGAGCCCGAGTCCGGCGGCGGGTTGCTGGACGATGCGGGTGCGCCGCAAGCGGCGCTGATCGGCTCGTCCTATTCGGTGAATGCCAATTTCCACGGCGCCCTGCAGGAGGCGCTGGGCGCCAAGGTGACGAACCTCGCCCGGGCCGGCGGCGGCTTCTCGGGTGCCGCCTCGGACTACTTCACCGGCATGACGTTTCGCGAGAGCCCGCCGCGGCTGATCATCTGGGAGATCCCGGAGCGGGTCATCAGCCAGCCGATCACGGCCGAGGAAAGGGCGTTCTTCGCCCGGTAGCGCGGCCGCGCGGGGGCGGCCTCGATGCTCACCCCGGCCTGGCGATTCAGCTGCTCGAACTGGCGCCGCGTCGTCCGGCGCAAGCGCTGAAAGGGCGAGAGGGCTTCGCGGAACAGCATCTTGAACGGGCTGGCGTCGACGAACGCGTGGTCGCCCTGGCTTCATCATCCGTCATTCTGACCGATCTCCAAATGAGCGCGTTGGAGATATTCTTGCGACTTCAGAAGATGGAAACCAAGCCTATTCCGCAACCATGCCGTGACGAAAATGTACCATTAATCGAGCTTTGTATCAGTAACCATCCATTCGGTCACTGCACCCCGAGGCTCTGCCGGATCGTCGGCTCGATCGCGGTCGACAGGATGGCGTAGCCGACCATGGTCAGGTGCAACGCGTCGAAGGACACGTAGTCGGCAAGGTTGCCCGCCCCGTCGAGCAGCAGCGGCCCCGGATTGGCGAAGAGGACCCGGCGCCCGTCCGCGCAGGACGCGATGAGCTGGTTCGTCCGCTCCACCAGCGGCCGCACCGGATCCGCCGCCGTGGTGCCGCGCGGCAGGAGGCCCAGCAGCAGGATGCGCGAGCTCGGCGAAAGCTGCTGCAGCTTGGCGACGAT
>JAQGHZ010000400.1 GCA_028291485.1 Rubritepida sp.
GTTCCGGCTGCTCAGGGACCTGGGCGTGGCACGCGCGCAAGGATTCCTGGTGGGGCGACCGCTGCCGATCGAGGCACTGCCAGCCTGGAATGACCGTTGGCGGAAGACGCCAGTTGACAGACTTAAGGAGTAGAGTTGGGGCTCTGCCCCAAGCCCCGCTGGGAGACAGTGTCTCCCCAGGCCCCTGCCGGAACTTAGCGGCCGGAACTTAGCGGTATGCCTCGCCGTAGAGGACCATGATCTCTTCGGCGGTGGGGACGCGGGGATTGTTGCCAGGACTGCCTGAAGCCAGAGCCTGTTCCGCCATCACGGGGAGCAGGCCGTTCCACTTGTCGGCGCCGATGCCGTAGGCCGCCGGCGTCGGCACCTCCAGCTCCTGGTTCAGCGCCCGCAACTCCTCCATGAGCTTCGCGCCGGCCAGCTGATCCGCGTCGCCGGGCGCCGCACAGCCGATGCAGCGCGCCGCCTCCGCATAGCGCGGCAGCGCATGGTTCAGCCCGAAGCCCGTCACCGCCGGCAGCAGCATCGCATTCGACAGCCCGTGCGGCACGTGGAAATGCGCCCCGATCGGCCGCGACATTCCATGCACCAGCGCCACCGAGGCATTGGAGAAGGCCAGCCCCGCCAGCGTCGCGCCCAGCATCATCGCCTCGCGCGCCGCCCCATCCTCCGGGTCCTTGTAAACGCGCCGCAGATGCGGGCCGATCAGCCGCATCGCGCGCTCGGCATACATGTCCGACACGGAATTGGCGCGCTTGCTGACATAGGCCTCGAGCGCATGGGTCAGGCTGTCGATGCCCGTATCGGCCTTGGTCCGCGCCGGCACCGTCTTCGTCAGCTCATGGTCCACCAGAGCGGCGAGCGGCAGTGCCCCCAGCCCGGCGATGAGCATCTTCTCGTCGCGGGCGACGTCCGTGATGACCGTGAAGCGGGTCGCCTCGCTGCCCGTGCCGGCGGTGGTCGGCACGCAGATCACCGGCAAGGCGCCCGTGTCGGCGGCGAAGGGCACCTTGAAGGCGCTCATCGGCGTGCCGGCCGGCGCGGCGGCCAGGATCGCCATGGCCTTGGCCGTGTCCATCGGGCTGCCGCCGCCGAAGCCCACCAACACATCGAAATCGCCCGACCGCAGCACCGAGACGCCATAGGCCACGACCGCGTCGGTCGGATCCGGCACGGTCTCGTGGAACACCACGGGCGACATGCCGGCCGCGCGCAGCGGCTCCAGGCATTTCTCCACCGTGCCTGAGCTCACCATCCAGGGGTCGGTCACGACGAGCGGGCGGGAGAGGCCGAACTGCTTCAGCAGCTCGCCGAGGCGGGACAGGCTGCCGCCGCCGATGATCATCTGGCGGGGCGCGACGATGGACTGGATCATGGGGGCGAAGGTTAGACCGCGATCGCTCCGGGTGGAATCACCCTGAGCGTGAATCGCCGTCCCGGCTAAGCCACGCGCTCCGCCGCCGCGACATAGAGGGCCATCCGTTGCGCCGCCTTCTCCGTCAGCCCGCCACTGAAATCGAGCCCGGCCGGCGGCAGCTGACCGGCGAAATGGCAGGCGACTCCCTCCATCAGCGGCGGATCCTTCTCCTTGCAGATCTGCTGGGCGAAGGGGCAGCGCGTATGGAAGCGGCAGCCGGAGGGCGGGTTGAGCGGGCTCGGCAGGTCACCGCCCAGCGGCTGCACGCGCCCGCGCCGCGCCGGATCGGGATGCGGGATCGCGGCCAGCAGCGCGCGCGTATAGGGGTGGCGCGGATTGTCGAAGAGCGCGCGCTTCTCGGCGATCTCCACGATGCGGCCGAGATACATGACCGCGATCCGGTCGGCGACGTGCTTCACCACCGCCAGATCATGCGCGATGAAAAGGTAGGACAGCCCCAGCCGCTGCTGCAGGTCGCGCAGCAGGTTCACCACCTGCGCCTGGATGGAGACGTCCAGCGCCGAGACCGGCTCGTCGCAGACCACCAGGTCCGGCTCCACCGAGAGCGCACGGGCGATGCCGATGCGCTGCCGCTGCCCGCCGGAGAACTCGTGCGCGTAGCGTTGCGCATGGTAGGGCGCCAGGCCGACCAATCCCAGCAGCTCCTCGACGCGGGCTTTGCGCGAGGCGGCGTCGCCGATGTTGTGGACCTCCATCGGCTCAATGATGGTCTGGCCCACCGTCAGCCGCGGGTTCAGCGAGGCGTAGGGGTCCTGGAAGACGATCTGCGCGCGGCGCCGGAAGGCCTTGAGCGTGGCGCCGCTCAACCTGGTGATGTCGGTTCCCTCGAAGCTGACGCTGCCGGTGCTGGGCTCGATCAGCCGCAGCACGAGCCGCGCCGTGGTGGATTTGCCGCAGCCGCTCTCGCCCACCAGCGCCAGCGTCTCGCCGCGCTTCACGGTGAAGGAAACGCCGTCCACGGCGCGCACGAGGCCGATCTGCTTCGCGCGGATCACCCCCTGGCGGATGGGGTAGTGCTTGGCGAGGTTGTCGACCTCGAGGAGCGTGCCGCCGTCGCCCGATCGGTTCACGCCGCTCATGCCGCGACGCTTTCTTCCACAGGCGCGCGGAAGCAGGCCGCCTCGTGGCCCGAGACGATCTCGCGCAGCGCCGGCACCTCGGCGCGGCAGGCCTCGATGGCGAAGGGGCAGCGCGGATTGAAGCGGCAGCCGGCCGGTAGCGCGAAGGGCGGCGGCACCGAGCCCTGGATGGCAAGGAGCCGTTCGCGATCCTCGTCCAGCCGCGGGATGCTGCCCAGCAGCCCGAGCGCGTAGGGGTGCTGCGGGTCCTCGAAGAGCGCGCGGGCGGAGGTCCGTTCCACCACGCGGCCGGCATACATCACGGCCACGTCGTCGGCCATTTCGGCGACCACGCCGAGATCGTGGGTGATGAGGATGATGGACATGCCCGTCTCGGCCTGGAGGTCGCGCAGCAGGTCCAGGATCTGTGCCTGCACCGTGACGTCCAGCGCGGTGGTCGGCTCGTCCGCGATGAGCAGGCGCGGCGAGCAGGCCAGCGCCATCGCGATCATCACGCGCTGCCGCATGCCGCCGGAAAGCTGGTGCGGATACTCGTCGAAGCGCCGTTCCGGCGAGGGGATGCGCACGCGCTGCAAGGCAGCGATCCCGCGCTCGCGCAGTTCCGCCCTGCTGGCCTTGGGCTCATGGACCTTGATGCCCTCGGTGATCTGGAAGCCGACCGTATGGACCGGGTTCAGCGAGGTCATCGGCTCCTGGAAGATCATGCCGATGTCGCGGCCGCGCACCTGGCGCATCGCGTTGCTGGAGAGGCCGGCGAGGTCGCGGCCCTCCAGCAGCACGCGCCCGGAGGCGATGCGTCCGGGATGCGCGATCAGCCGCATGATGGAGAGCGACAGCACCGACTTGCCGCAGCCGCTCTCGCCGACGATGCCGAGCGTGCGCCCGCGCATCACGTCGATCGAAACGCCGTCCACCGCCGTGACGTCGCCACCGGAGGTGCGGAAGACCGTCCGCAGCCCTTCGACCCGAAGTAAGGGCTCGTTCACAGCCACTTGAAGGTCGGCACCGCGATCTTGTCGGCCGTGCGATGCGCCCAGTCCTGCTGCGGCACCTTGGCCACGACACGCTTCTGCGCCTCGGAAAGGTTCAGCGCTGCCTGCTTGAAGTCCATGGTCAGCACCTGGCCGTCGCCAACCACCTTGATGCCGTCCACATAGACGTCGCGCACCGCACGATCGCCGGCGGCGTAGATCAGCGCGCGCACGGGATCGTGGTTCGGCTGCATGCGGGGATGGGTCGCATCCACCAGCACGAAGTCGGCGCGGCAACCGGGGGCCAGTCGCCCGATATCGTCGCGGCCGAGCGCACGCGCGCCGCCGATGGTCGCGGCGTCGAAGATGTCGGTCGTGGTCGTTGTGCGCGGATCGGTCGCCTGGGTGCGGGCCAGATAGGCCACGAGGCGGAGTTCATCGAGCAGGTTGTGCGGATAGGTGTCGGTGCCCACGCCCATGTTCACGCCATTGCGGTGGTAGCGTCCGAAATCCTTCAGCGTGATGCCGCGCCGCGCGAAGACGGTCGGACAATGCGCGACGGTCGTGCCCGTCTCAGCCAGGATCGAGATGTCGCGCTTGGTGTGCCAGGGCGTGCTCGGATGGTCGTCGAGGAAGATGCCATGGCCGATGACGGCGCGCTCGTCGAGCAGCCCCATCTCGTGCAGCCACTGGATCGGCGTGAAGCCGTGCCGCCGGGTGATTTCGTGGAATTCCGAGACCGACTGCGCCGCATGGATCTGCCAGGAGAGCCCGCGCGAGCGCGCCTCGGCCCGGCTATCGCGCAGGAGTTCCGGCGCGCAGGTGTCGATCTGCGCCGGGCAGGCCATGCCGAAAAGGCGGCCCGAGGGATGCTGCTCCGCGCGCTGGATGAGGGTGAAGGCCTCCTCCATGGCCTTCTCGCCGGCCTTCTCGTCCCATTCGTACTCGACGACGTGGCCGTTCTTGGTGAACCACCGCGCCGATTTGAACATCGGGGCGATGCAGACGCGCATGCCGGAATCGGCCAGCAGGTCGAGCCAGCCCGGATGCGCCATGGAGAGGTCGGCCAGCGTGGTCACGCCGCTCAGCAGCAGTTCCGACAGCGCCACACGCACGCAATCCGGCACGGCTTCCGCGTCGGTGCGGAAGATCGGCATGTATTCGTAGAGCGAGGAATTGTAGAGGCCGGGGCTGCCGATCTCGTCGATCAACCCCTTGTTCATCGGCTCGCTGCTCGGATGCGAGTGGATGTTCACGAGCCCGGGCATGACCATGAGGCCGCTGCCCGAGATCACCTCGTCCGCCACGCCCTCGTAGCCGCGGCCGACGAAACGGATCACTCCGTCCTCGAAGGCCACGTCGGCGCCGGGCATATAGGCATGGCGCTTCTCGGAGGCGTCCCAGGCGACGACGAGGTCGGCGCCTTTGATGAGCGTGCTCGTCATGGTCAGCGCACCACCCGCAGATCGAGGCCACGATAGATACCGATGCCGTACAGGCCATGTGCCCGCACGCCGTCCACGCGCTGCGTCGAGAAGACCGTCAGCTGCGTGCGCGCCAGCGTCAGCCAGGGCGCCTGCTCGGCAAGCCGCCGCTGGATCAGCGCCGTCACCTCGGCGCGACGGGCCGGGTCGGTGCCGCGGCGGGCCTCTTCCAGCCAGGCGTCGGTCTCGGGGTCGTTCCAGTTCATGCGGTTCGGCGAGGGCCGGTTGCGGCTGTGCCAGTAGAGCGACATCGCATCGGTCGCCGAGATGTAGGGGTAGCTGAGGATGTAGGCGTCGAACTCCTGCGTCGCGAGCCGGCCCCAGGCCACCGTCGCGTCGAACATCTGCACGCGCATCTCGATGCCGACCTGGCGCAGGCCCTGCTGGATGATCTCGGCTGAGCGCTGGTTGGTGAGGTTGGTGATGCCGTACATCAGGAAGCTCGCGCGCTGGCCGTCCTTCACGCGGACGCCGTCGGGACCCATGCGCCAGCCGGCCTCGTCCAGCATGCGGCGCGCGGCGGCGGGATCGTAGTTCGGCACCATCGCGTCCGACTGCGCGTCATAGTCGAGCGCGTTCGGGTTGATGATGTTGCGCGCCGGCAGCGCGTGCCCGGACCAGACGGCGCGAACCAGGCCCACGCGGTCCACCGCCATATTGGCGGCGCGGCGGATGACGGGGTCGCTGACCACGGTCTTGTCGTCCTTGAAGCCCAGGAAGACGTCCAAGAAGTAGGTGGGCTGGGTGCTGCTGCGGATGGTCGGCACGCGGCGCATCGTGTCCCAGAAGGCTTCCGGGATGTACTGCGTGATATCGGCCTGCCCGGCCTGCAGCGCGGCGACGCGCGCGGCGGCCTCGGGGATCACGCGCCAGACGATGCGCTCGACATGCGCCGGGCCCTGGTTCTGCAGGACGGACGGGCCCCAGCGATAGGTAGGGTGGCGGTTCATCACGAATTCGCTGCGCGGCGTCCAGTTGCCCCAGCAATAGGGGCCGGTGCCGTTGAAGCCCTGCACGCCGAAATTGTCGCCGAGGCGCTCGACCGTCGCGCGGTCCACGATCACGCCGAAATACTGACTGAGCTGGGGCAGCAGCTCGCCGAAGGGCTCGTTCAGCTCGTACTCGACCGTGTGCGGCCCGACGGCGCGGACCTCCTTCACCGGCCCCGCGCGCCAGGCGACCGGCGAGACGACGCGGGGCGTGGTGCGGCCGATCCAGCGGTTGATGCTGTAGACCACGTCCTCGGCGGTGAAGGGCTTGCCGTCGCAGAAGGTAACGTCGGTGCGCAGGTGGAAGGTGTAGGTCTTGCCGTCCTCGCTCACCTCCCAGCGCTCGGCGAGGCCGGGGCGGATGGTCCGCATGTCGAAATCCATGCTCACCAGCGTGTCGGAGAGCATCTGGATGACCTCGCCGCCGGCGAGTGCCGTGGAGCGGTGCGGATCGTAACGGTCGCTGTCGATCTCGCGCATGATGGTGATCTGGTTGCGCGGCTGGGTCTGCGCCCCGGCGTCAAACATGGGCGCGCTGAGGGCGAGGCCCAGGGCGGCAAGCCCGCCGAGCGTCGCGCGTCGCCAAGTCTTGATCATTTGTGTCTCCCGTTCAGATGCGGAGCCGGGGGTCGAGCGCGTCGCGCAGCGCATCCCCCAGCAGGTTGAAGGCCAGCACGATCACGAAGATGCCCAGGGAGGGGATCACGCTGATATGCGGGGCGATGAAAAGGAAGCTGCGGCCCTGCGCGGCCATGGCGCCGAGCTCCGCCACCGGCGGCTGCGCGCCGAGGCCGAGGAAGGAGAGCGCCGAGCCCAGCAGGATCACCTGTCCGAGCCGCAGCGTGGAGAAGACGAAGATCGCCGAGAGGCAGTTGGGCGCGAGGTGCCGCAGGATCAGCCGCGTGTCGCTCATGCCCGTGGCGCGCGCCGCCTCGATGTAGTCGAGGCCCATGACGACCAGCGCCGAACCGCGCACGATGCGCGCCATCAGCGGCACCGTCGCGATGGAGAGCGCAATGATCACCGAGGTCAGGCCCGGGCCGAAGATCGCGGCCAGCGCCAGGCCGAAGAGGATGGCCGGGAAGCTCAGCATGATGTCCATGAGGCGCATCAGCAGCCCGTCGACGCGGCGGTAGAAGGCGGCGAGGAAGCCGATGACCGCGCCCACCGTCCCGCCCGCGATCAGCGAGGCGAGGCCCATGAACAGCGTCACCTGCAGCCCGTAGAGCATGCGGGCGAGGATGTCCCTTCCCTGCCCGTCCGTGCCGAACCAGTACTGGCTGTCGGGCGGCTGCATGATGGCCATCAGATCGGTCTCGTAGGGGTCGCGCGGCGAGAGCCAGGGGGCGAAGACCGCCAGCAGCAGGATCAGGACCACGACGGCGAGGCTGATGGCGCCGCCCGTGTCGCGCATCAGCATGCGGA
>JAQGHZ010000453.1 GCA_028291485.1 Rubritepida sp.
CGGATGCCGGGCTTCACGATGTCCTTCAGCTCGATCGCGCCCAGGATCCGCCCGTCCTTCGCGACGGCCAGCGGCGTGGCGCCGGCGCGGGCGATGCGGTCGATCCCGGCGGCGAGCTCGGGCGGGACGGCCTTCTTCAGCGCGGCCGAAAGGCTGTCCACCGCGCCCTTGCGGTAGGAGCCCTGCGGCAGGTCCATGCCCGAAAGCCGGGTCTGCGCGGTGAAGGGCACGGGGCGCGCGTCGGCCGGCATGCCGGGTGTGGCGACGCCGTACTTCTCCTTGGCGAAGACGAGGATGCTGCGGCCCTCCGGCGTCTCGTCGGCGAGGCTCGCCAGCACCGCGGCCTCCGCCACCTCCTGGATGTTCACGCCGGGGGCGGCGATGAAGGACGCGGCCTGGCGGTTGCCGAAGGTGATGGTGCCGGTCTTGTCCAGCAGCAGCACGTCCACGTCGCCCGCGGCCTCGACGGCACGGCCCGAGGTGGCCAGCACGTTGAAGCGCACCAGCCGGTCCATGCCCGCGATGCCGATGGCCGAGAGCAGGCCGCCGATCGTCGTCGGGATCAGCGTCACCAGCAGGGCCGAGAGCACGACCACCGAGGTGGCTGCGCCGCTGTAGCTGGAGAAGCCCACCAGCGTGACCACGGCGACCAGGAAGATGATCGTCATGCCGGCCAGAAGGATGTCGAGCGCGATCTCGTTCGGCGTCTTCTGGCGCGAGGCGCCCTCCACCATCGCGATCATGCGGTCGAGGAAGGTGCTGCCGGGCTCGGCGGTGATGCGGACCAGGATCTGGTCACTCACCACCAGCGTGCCGCCGGTGACGGCGCTGCGGTCGCCGCCGGCCTCACGGATGACGGGCGCGCTCTCGCCCGTCACGGCGCTCTCGTTCACGCTGGCGATGCCATGCACCACCTCGCCGTCCGAGGGGATGATCTCGCCGGCCTCGACCAGCACATGGTCGCCGCGGCGCAGGTCCGAGGCGTTGCGCGGGGCGGTGATGGCGAGGTCGGCGGGGTTCGGGACCCAGCGCGCCACGGCCTCGCTGCGCGAGGCGCGGAGCGAGGCGGCGCGTGCCTTGCCACGGCCCTCGGCGACGGCTTCCGCGAAGGTCGCGAAGAGCACGGTCATCCAGAGCCAGAACGCGACGCCGGCCTGGAAGCCCCAGGTGCCGCCGAGCGCGGCGTCGCGGATGGCGAGCAGCGTGACGAGGATGGAGACCACCTCCGTCACGAAGATCACGGGATTGCGGATCAGATGCCGCGGGCTGAGTTTTCTGAACGCGTCCAGAACGGCGGCCCGGATGATGGGGCCGTCCAGGAGGGCGGGTGCGGTGGTCATCTCGGTATCCTGTGTTTGACGGTCCTCGGACCGCGCTCTCAGAAGGTCGTGCCGGCGAGCATCGCGAAGTGTTCCGCGACGGGGCCGAGGGCGAGGGCGGGCAGGTACTGCAGCCCGCCGAGGATCAGGATCACGCCCGCCAGGAGCCCGACGAAGAGCGGACCATGGGTGGGCAGCGTGCCCGGGCCTTCCGGCGTGCGTGGCTTGGCCGCGATGCTGCCGGCGATGGCCAGGACCGGGATCACGTAGGCGAAGCGGCCGAGCGCCATGGCGATGCCGAGCGTCGTGTCGAGCCAGGGCGTGTCCGCCGTCAGCCCGCCGAAGGCCGAGCCGTTGTTGCCCGCCGCCGAGGTGTAGGCGTAGAGCATCTCGGTCAGGCCGTGCGGGCCGGCATTCGCCAGCGACGACGTGCCGATGCCGATGTTCAGCGCCACGGCCGCGAAGCCGAGGATCACCGCGGGCAGCACGAGAACCGCCAGCATGGCGAGCTTGATCTCGCGGGCCTGCACCTTCTTGCCGAGATACTCGGGCGTGCGCCCGACCATCAGCCCGGCCACGAAGACGGAGAGCAGCGCGAAGACCACCATGCCGTAGAGGCCCGAGCCCACGCCGCCGGGCACGATCTCGCCGAGCTGGATGAGGAAGAGCGGGATCAGGCCACCGAGCGGCGTGAAGCTGTCGAACATCGCGTTCACCGCGCCGCAGGAGGCGCCGGTCGTGGTCGCGGTGAAGAGCGCGACGAGCGCGTTGCCGAAGCGGACGTCCTTGCCCTCCATATTGCCGAGATCGGACGCCACGCCGGCGGCGAGGTGCAGCGGGTTGCCGCCGGCCTCGGCCGCGTAGATGCCGAGCGTCGCGACCAGCACGAAGCCCACCATCACGGCGAGCAGCGCGCGGCCCTGCCTGTTGTCGCCGACGATGCGGCCGAAGCTGAGGCAGAGGCCGAAGGGGATCACCACCTGGAGGATGATCTGGAAGGCGGTGGCCAGCGCCGAGGGCCCTTCGAAGGGGTGCAACGAGTTCATACCGAAGAAGCCGCCGCCGTTGGTGCCCAGATGCTTGATGGCGAGTTGGAAGCCGACGGGGCCGAGCGGGATGGTCTGCTCACCGCCGCCCAGCGTGGCGGCGGTGACGCTGGCGTCCAGCGTCTGCGGCACGCCCATCGCGATGAAGGCGAAGGCTGCGACGAGGGAGACCGGCAGCAGCACGTAGAGCGTGACGCGCGTCATGTCCGCCCAGAAATTGCCCAGCTGATGCAGGCCACCGCGCGCGAAGGCCCGAGCCACCGCGAAGGCCAGCGCGATGCCGGTCGCGGCGGACAGGAAGTTCTGCACGGTGAGGCCGGCCATCTGGCTGAAGTGCGACATCGCCGCCTCGCCGGAATAGGCCTGCCAGTTGGTGTTGGTGACGAAGGAGATCGCCGTGTTGAAGGCCAGGAAGGGCGGCACCCCGGCGAAGCCCTGCGGGTTCAGCGGCAGCACGCCCTGCAGGCGCAGGATCATGTAGAGCAGCACGAAGCCGCCCGCGTTGAAGGCCAGCATGGCGAGCAGATAGCGCTGCCAGGTCTGGCCCGCGGGATCCACGCCCGCGGCGCGCAGCAGCCCGCGGTCGAAACGGGCGAGGAAGCCGAGGCGTCCCTCCGCGATGGCGGCGAGCCATCGGCCCATGGGTACCGCCGCGATCACGGCGATGCCCAGCACGAGCGTGATCTGCGCCCAGCCATTGAAGGTCATGTTCAGAGGCTTTCAGGCCGCAGCAGGGCCCAGAGGAGGTAGACGAGCAGGCCGAGTGCGACGGCGCCGCCGAGCCACAATTCGAGCGTCATGGTCACACGCGCTCGCAGGCCAGAACGTAGAGGGCGAGCACGGCGAATAAGCCGAGCCCGCCTGGAAGAAGCAGGATGTCAAGCATGGCTGTCCCTATGAGTTGGGGAAGCAAACCATGCTGCGGCGGCGCGTAGCGCCGCGATGTGGAAGGAGGGGCCGCGATATAAGCGCGTCGTAAAGGCGGGTGCCTGCTCGTATCGGCCTCGTGGCCCGCTACGTGAATCAGCGGCCTGTAAAGGGCTACCGCATCGGGGCCTTTATCCCGATGCGCGAATCGGTCCCATGGCGGATCCGGTCGGTTTTATATAAGGGGCGCCTGATGCGTAAATCAGGCCGCCCGGCACTTAGTCGATCTTGATATCGAGCGCCCGGACGGGCTCTTCCCAGCGCGCGCGGTCCTCGGCGATAAAGCGGCCGAAAGCCTCCGGCGTGTTGGTGCTGAGCACGGCAGCCTGGGCGCGGAAGACTTCCATCACCACCGGCACGCGCGCCGCCGCGGCGATCGCCTCGGCGAGCTTGTTCGTGGCCTCCATCGGCGTTCGTGCGGGGGCCAGCACGCCGAACCAGTTGCCGCCCTCCACGGGGACGCCGGCCTCGCGCAGCGTCGGCACGTCGGGCAGCAGCGCCACCCGCTCGGCCGCCGAGACGGCGAGCAGCTTCACGCGGCCATCGCGCGAAGCGGCCTCGGCGCCGCCGGCGGTGAGGAACATGCAATCCACCTGGCCGCCGATCACCGCGGTGATGCCCGGCGCCTGGCCGGTGAAGGGCGCGTGCAGCGCCTCCAGCCCCGTCGCCTTCAGCAGCAGCTCCATGGTGAGGTGCGAGGTGCTGCCCACGCCCCAGGAGGCGTAGCTCACGCGGCCCGGCTGGGCGCGCAGCTTGGCCAGGAAACCGGCGAGGTCGTTCACGCCCATGCCCTGGTTCACCGCCAGCGCGAAGGGCGCGCGGGCGAAGAGGCTGACGGGCTGGAAGTCCGTCACCGGATTGTAGGCGAGGCGGCGATAGACCAGCGGGTTGATCGCATGCGTCTCGGCATTGCCGAGGATGAGCGTGTGCCCGTCCGGCGCCGAGCGCGCGACGACTTCCGTGCCCAGCGCGCCAGTGGCGCCCGGGCGGTTCTCGATCACCACGGGCTGGCCGAGCGGGCCCTGCATCGACTGCGCGATGGAGCGCATCACGACGTCGGCCAGCGCACCCGGCGGCCAGGGCACGACGATGCGCACCGGGCGCTCCGGGAAGGCGGCCAGCGCCGGTGCGGCGAGCGCGGTCGTGCCGGTCAGCGCCAGCAGCGCGCGGCGGTCGATGTTCGTGTTCATGGCTTCCTGATCTCCACCCCTGCCCAGTTCTCGACGACCTTCGCGATCGACGTGAAGTCGCTCTCCTTGCCGTAGGTGGCGGCGGTGACGCCCAGCATCTGGCGCACGGCGCTGCCGACCACCATCGGGATTCCCATCCCCTCCGCCTCGTCCACGCAGAGGCCGACATCCTTCAGCGAGAGGCCCGTGGTGAAGCCGAAATCGAAGGTGCGGGGGATGATGGCACGCGGGAACTTGTCCTGCGTCGCGGAATTGCGACCGCTGCTGGCGTTGATGACCTCGCACATCAGCACGGGATCGAGCCCGGCCTTCACACCCATGGCGATGGCCTCGGAGGAGGCCACCAGCGCGGTGGCGGCGAGCATGTTGTTGCAGAGCTTCATCACCTGCGCCGAGCCCGGCTTCTCGCCGCAGAAGAACGGCTTGCCGAAGACTTTCAGCACTGGCTCCAGTGCGTCGTATTCACCACGAGGGCCGGACACCATCAGCGCCAGCGTGCCGGCGGCAGCGCCGGACTTTCCGCCGCTCACCGGGCAGTCGAAGACCGAGCGCCCGGCCTCGGCGAAGCCCGCGGCGACCTCGACTGCGACGCGCGGGCCGGTGGTGGAGAGGTCCACGAAGCAGCGGGCGCGCTGGCCGGCGATCACCCCGTCCGGGCCGAGCGCCACGGCGCGCAGGATGGCGGGGGTGGGCAGGCTGGCGAAGACGAGGTCCGCGCGGTCGCCGACCTCGCGGGGCGTGGCCGCCTCGGTGGCGCCTTTCGCGACGAGCTCGGCGACGAGGCTGGCCACGCGGTCACAGACGATGACCTTGTGCCCGGCCTCGAGCAGCCGCGCCGCCATGCGGCTGCCCATCTGGCCGAGGCCGATGAAACCCAGAACCTGGTCCGCCATTCGCGGTCCTCCCTTTTAACGATACCCTGGACGATGCGGCCATCCACGTATGCTGGAGCCGCACGTCCAGCCTGGAAATGATACCGATACCATAGACGCGGCGCGATGCCTGTCCAGCCTGTCAGGTGCTGCCGCGATGGATGATCTCGAAGCGTAGATCCACCGACACGGCCGCGGAGGACCGGCCCTGGATGCGGTCCAGCAGGACCTCCGCGCTGCGGCGCCCGATCTCCAGCCGCGGCAGCCTGAGCGTGGTGACGGGCGGGACGAGGTGGCCGAGCAGGTCGAAATTGTCGAAGGCCGCGATGGCCACCTTGCCCGGCACCGGCCACCCGCGTCGCGCGCATTCGAGCGTGGCGCCCATGGCGAGCACGTCGCCGGCGAAGAAGATCGCGTCCGGATGGCCGCCGCCCTCGACGAGCCGCAACAGCGCCTCGGCCCCCGAGGCGAGGCCGGGCGGCATCTCCAGCATCAGCCGCGGGTCGAAGTCGTGGCCCAGCTCCTCCAGCGCCGCCTTGTAGCCGCGCTGGCGGTCGCGGCTGCGCTCGTTGTCGGCGGAGGGCAGGCTGACGAAGCCGATGCGCTTGTAGCCCAGCCGCCCGAGGTGCTGCGTCATGGCCTTCGACGCATCGTGGTTGGAATAGCTCACCACCATGTCGAGCGGGCTCGGCGTCAGCGTGCCGTTCTCCACGACGGGCACGCCGGAACGGCGGATCATGCTCACCGCGGCCGGCGTGTGCGTCGTGTCGTGCAGGATGAGGCCCGCCACGCGCTGCTCGAGGAAGGCGCGGATCGCGGCCTCCTCATCCTCCGCGCTGTAGCCGGAATCGGCGATCATGAGCTGGTGGTCGTGCCGCCGCAGCACGTCGGAGATGCCCTGGATGGTGCTGGCGAAGAGCGAGTTCTCGATGCTCGGCACCACCAGCCCGATCACCTTGGACCGGCTGGAGGAGAGGCTGCCCGCCACCTTGTTCGGCACGTAGCCGACGGCGCTCACCGCCTCGGCCACGCGCGCGCGCACATCCGGCGAGACCTTGCTCGGATCCATCAGCGCGCGCGAGACCGTCATGGTCGACACCTGCGCGACGCGCGCCACATCGCGCATGCGCGCGGCGCCCTTGCGGGTGTCGTCGGGTGCCATCAGAGGGGCGCCATCAGACGGCGCGGACCCAGCCGCCGTCGACGTCCATGATGGCGCCCTGGACGTAGGAGGCGCCGGGGCCGGCGAGGAAGGCGACGATCTCGGCGATCTCCTCCGGCTCGCCGAAGCG
>JAQGHZ010000511.1 GCA_028291485.1 Rubritepida sp.
TCCAAGCTTCTCGCCCATCGCGTCCGAGACCACCCGCGCCGCGACGTCGGTGCTGCCCCCGGCGACGAAGGGGACGATCATGCGCAGTGGCCGCGAGGGCTGCCACCGCGGCTGGGCAAGCGCTGCCGCAGGCAGCATGGCACTGGCGGCCAGAAGGGAACGGCGATGGATCATCGAACGGCGCCTCCCCGCGCCTTCCCCCAGGATCGGCGCAGGCCCGGCGATGGGCAAGCCTCAGATCCCGAAGCGGTCGCGCAATCTCCCCTGCAGGATCGCCCAGGCCACGCCGAGCTTCCAGAAGCCGTGGAAGGGGATCGGCTTGATCGGCAGCACCGGCATGTCGAGCTCGGCGGCGGGGCGGCCCAGCAGGCGCAGCGCCATCTGCCGGCCCATCGCCGTCGCCATGGCCACGCCGCGGCCGTTGTAGCCGAGGCCCGCCAGCAGCCCAGGCGCGGGCTCGTGCAGATGCGGGTAGTGGTCCTTGGTCGCGGCGATCTGGCCGTTCCAGCCATGCGTCCACTCGGCGCCCTTCAGCTCGGGCCAGAGCTTCGCCGCGTAGTCCATGAGGTAGCGGATGGGCTCCAGGCTGGTGAGCTCCGATTGCGGGCCGCGGCCGCCCATCAGCAGCCGGTTGGACTGGTCCATGCGGTAGTAGACCGTGATGTGGCCGGCCTCGTAGAGCGAGGCGCGCCGGGGCATCACGCGCCGTGCGATGTCCTGCGCGAGCGGCGCGGTGGAGGCGATAGAGCTGTAGACCGGCACCACGCTGCGCCGCAGCCCGGGCCAGAGGTCTCCGGTGTAGCCGTTGGTCGCAAGCACGACCTTTTCCGCCAGGATCTCGCCCTTCTGCGTGGTGACACGCCAGCCGCCCTCGGCGCGTGCGAGGGATGTCGCCGGCGTCGCGCCATGGATGCGCACGCCGAGCTGCATCGCCGCCCGCGCCAGCCCGCGTGCATAGGAGAGCGGCTGCAGGTCGCCGCCGCGCCGGTCGAGCATCGCGCCGGCATAGCGATCGGTGCCGGTGAGCGCGGCCGTGCCGGCGGCGTCCAGCATCTCCACGGGCCCGCCGCGACGGGCACATTGCCCGGCGGTGATCGCGATGGTGGCAGCGTTCGCCGCGCCGATTCCGGCACGGATCGTGCCCTCCTGCCGGGCCTCGCACTGGATCTGGTGACGGCGGATCAGCTCGAAGACCGCGTCCGGCCCGCCATAGGAAAGCGCCAGCATGCGCCCGCCCATCTCGGCGCCGAAATCCGCCTCGACCTCGTCCGGATTGAGCTTCAGGCCCGGATTCACCTGCCCGCCATTGCGGCCGGAGGCGCCCCAGCCGGGCTCCTCGGCCTCGATCAGGATGACGTCGGTGCCCGCCTCGGCGAGATGCAGCGCGGCCGAGAGCCCGGTGAAGCCGCCGCCGATGACGCAGACGGAGGCACGGGCATTGCCCTCCAGCGGCGGCGTGTCGGCGGGGGGCGTGGCGGTGTCGGCGTAGAGGCTGGGCGGGAGCATCGGCTACTCCAAGGGCCGCAGGACGCGGCGCAGGAAATCCTGGGTGCGCGGCTCGCGCGGCGCGGTCAACAGTTCGGCGGGGCGGCCTTCCTCGACCACGCGGCCGCGGTCCATGAAGACCACGTGGTCCGCGACCTCGCGCGCGAAGCCCATCTCGTGGGTGACGACGGCCATGGTCATGCCCTGGCGCGCCAGGTCGCGCATCACCGTCAGCACCTCGCCCACCAGTTCGGGATCGAGGGCGCTGGTCGGCTCGTCGAAGAGCACGGCCTTGGGGCGCATCGCGAGCGCGCGGGCGATCGCCACGCGCTGCTGCTGCCCGCCCGAGAGCTGCGAGGGATAGGCCGATTCCTTGCCCGTCAGTCCCACCTGGGCCAGCAATTCGCGCGCATGCGCCTCGGCCGAGGCGCGGCTTTCGCCGGCGGCGTAGATCGGACCTTCCGTGACGTTCTCCAGCGCCGTGCGATGCGCGAAGAGGTTGAAGCGCTGGAAGACCATCGTGACCTCGCGCCGGATGGTGCGGATCTCCGGCGAACGGCGGTCCACACGGCGGCCGGAGACGCGCACCTCGCCGCCCTCATAGGATTCGAGCCCGTTCACGCAGCGCAGCAGCGTGGATTTTCCCGAGCCGGACGGCCCGATGATGCAGACCACCTGCCCCTGCCGCACCGTGAGGCTGATCCCGTCCAGAACCCGGTTCGTCCCGAAGGACTTCTCCAGCCGGTCGATCTCGATCATCGCTGACCGAACCTCTTCTCCAGCCAGGCGACCAGCAGGATCAGCGGGATGCTCAGGCAGAGGTAGAGCAGCGCCGCCATGGTCCAGACCTCCTGGTTCTTGAAGGTCGAGGAGGCGATGAGCCGTGCCTGCGTGGAGAGCTCCGCGACGGTGATGACGCTCGCCTGGCTGCTGTCCTTCAGCAGCATGATGAGGTTATTGCCGTAGGGCGGCAGCACGATCCGCACCGCCTGCGGCAGCACCACTCGGCTCAGCACCCGCGCGCGCGGCATGCCGAGGCTTTCCGCCGCCTCGATGGAGCCCGCATCCACCGCCAGGATGCCCGCCCGGAAGACCTCGCCCATATAGGCGGAATAGGCGATGCCGAGGCCGATCACGCCGGCCTGGAAGGCGTTCAGGTCCACGCCGAGCTCGGGCAGCACGAAGTAGATGTAGAAGAGCTGCACCAGGATCGGGATGCCGCGGATCGTATTGGTGAAGATCATCGCCGGCCATTCCAGCCAGCGCTTCCCGGAGGTGCGCATCAGCGCCCAGACGACGCCCAGCAGCGTGGAGAGCACCAGGGCGCAGAGGGTGACGGCGATCGTCACCCAGACGCCCTGCAGCAGGATGGGCAGGAACTGCCGGCCGTCGCGGAGGAATCCGTCCCAGGTCAGGGCGTCAGTCCACGGACGCCGGAAGGTTCCACTTGGCGAGCAGCGCCGAGAAGGCGCCGTCCGCCTTCATCGAGGCGAGCCCCGCATTGATCCGCGCCATCACCGGGTCGCCCTTGCGCGTGCCGATGGCGATGCTGCCCACCACCGTTGGCCGGTAGTCCGGGATCAGCCGCACGCCCCGGAAGGTGCCCTGCGCGATCTGGTAGGAGACGATCGGCGCATCGCCGAAACCCGCCTGGATGCGGCCCAGCGAGACGTCGCGCATAATGTCGGCCACGCTGTCGTAGGTGCGGACCTCCAGGCCCGCCGCCCGCAGCGGCTCGACATAGATGGTGCCGAGCTGCGCGCCGGCGGTGACGCCGCGCATGTCGGCCAGGCTGCGCCAGGGGCGCGTCTCGCCTTCGCGGATCGCCGCCCCCTCGCCATAGCCGTAGACCGGGTCGGAGAAGTCGATCTGCTCGCGCCGCGCCGGCGTCGCCAGCATGGCGGCCGAGATGATGTCGATGCGGTTCGATGTCAGTGAGGCGACCAGGGCCGCGAAGGGCGTCGCCTGCGCTTCCACGGCGAAGCCCTGGCGGCGGCCGATCTCGACGATCAGCTCCACCATGAAGCCGGTCAGCGCATTCGTGCGCGTGTCGAGGAAGGTGAAGGGAATGCCGGTCGGCGTGGAGCCGACGCGCAGCGTCTGGCCCTGCGCGAAGGCTTGGCGGCTCACGAGGCCCAGCGCGGCGGCGGCCCCCCACAGGTGACGTCGGCTGAACATTCCCGGGCCCTTCCTCGGCTGCGCGTTCGGATAGGGAATGAGCGCATGCCGCGGGGAATGCTTCAAGACTGTGACGGTGGCAAAGGTTCCAGTGCGGAAATGTCACAATGTGTCGTCACGGGTGGAGAACAGGTCACGACCCATGGTGCAGCGCAGCTTTGCTGCTACATTGCAGGCTATGGCTCAGAGCCGCATTCCCCCTCGACTCGCTCTGCTCGCCGCGAGCCTGCTCGCCGCCTGCGCGGCAGGTGGCCTGGGCGCGGCCGACCGCAGCGGACGCACCGCCCTCTCCGAAACCGATGCCGCCGCCGCAGGCTCGGTCTTCGGCAGCTTCCTGGTCGGCCGCTTCGCCGCGGAAGAGCAGGACACCCGCATCGCGGCCGACAACCTCCTCTCCGCCCTGCGGGCCGAGCCCAGCCAGCTCGAGCTCGTGCAGCAGGCCTTCGCCGCCGCCGTGATGGATGGAAGACCGGACGCCCTGCGCCTCGCGCGCCGCCTGCCGGACAACGCCTCCGCCCAACTGGTGCTCTTCGGCGCCGATATCGCAGGCCAGCGCTGGGACCGCGCCGAGAGCCGCGCCCGGTCGCTGGGCCGGCAGGGGCCGATGCAGGCGCTGCAGCCGGTGCTCACGGCCTGGAGCCTCGCCGGAAAGGGCCAGACGGACCAAGCCGTCGCCCTGCTCCGCCCGCTCGCCGAACAGGGCCGCTTCCGCGCCCTCAACGCGCTGCACGCGGCGTTGATCGCCGATGCCGCGAACCGTCCGCGCGACGCGGAGCGCTATGTCCGCCTCGCCCTCGCCGGCCAGCCGGAGCCGACGCTGCGGCTGTCCCTGCTGGCCGCCGGCATCCTCAACCGCGCCGGCCGCAACGCCGAAGCCCTGCGCCTGCTCGACCAGCTCGCCGAGACGCATGACGAGCTGGCGCTGGCCGTGCTGGAGCCGGCGCGCAGCTCGGTCCTCACGCAGAAGAGCATCACCAGCCCCGCCGACGGCATCGCCGAGGCCTATGTGGCGCTCGGCAGCGCGCTGCGCGGCCAGGGGCTGGAGGAGATGGCCGGGCTGCTGGCGCGCCTCGCGCTGCGGCTGCGGCCGAACTTCGGTCCGGCCCTGCTGCTGCTGGCCGACACCCTGACCGAGGGCGAGCAGCTCGAGGCCGCGGTGACCACGCTGGGCCAGATCCGTTCGGACGACCCGCTCTTCGGCCCCGCGCAGCTTCGCCGCGCCGCCCTGCTCGACCGGCTCGACCGCCTCCCCGAGGCGGAGGCGCTGCTGAACCAGACCGCCGCCTCGGTGCCGACCCTGCCGCAGCCCCTCACCCGGCTCGGCGATATCCTGCGCCGCCGCTCGCGCTTCGCGGAGGCCGCGGCCGCCTATGACGGGGCGATCAGCCGGCTGGGGCAGGAGCGGGAATACGACTGGCCGCTCTTCTACGCCCGCGGCATCGCGCGCGAGCGCTCGGGCAACTGGCCTGGCGCCGAGGCCGACTTCCTCCGCGCGCTGCAGCTGTCGCCGGACCAGCCCTACGTCATGAACTACCTCGCCTATACCTGGGCGGACCGGGGCGTGAACCTCGATCGGGCCCGCACCATGCTGGAGGCTGCCGCCGTGCAGCGGCCGCAGGATGGCAATGTCGCCGACAGCCTCGGCTGGGTGCTGTTCCGCATGGGCGACCTGCCCGGCGCCGTGCGGCAGCTGGAGCGCGCGGTGGAGCTGGAGCCGCGCAACTCGACGGTGAACGACCATCTCGGCGACGTGTACTGGGCCGCGAGCCGCCAGAACGAGGCGCGCTTCCAGTGGCGGCGCGCGCTGACCATGGATCCCGACCAGGCCGAGACGGCGCGGATCGAGACCAAGCTGCGTGGCGGCCTGCCGATCCCTGTCAGCCGCTGAGGGCCCGCCGATGCTGGAGCACGCGCCTGCGAAGGTGAACCTGTACCTGCACGTCACCGGACGGCGGGCGGACGGGTATCACCTGCTGGACAGCCTCGCCGTCTTCGGGCCGGCGGCGGATACCCTCGTCGCCGAGCCGGCGGAGGCGCTGACGCTGGCGCTGGACGGCCCCTTCGGCGCGGTGCTTTCGGCCGAGCCCGACAACCTCGTGCTGCGCGCGGCGCGGGCGCTGGCGCCACGCGGCGCGGCACTGCGGCTGACGAAGCGCCTGCCGGTGGCCTCGGGCATCGGCGGCGGCTCGGCCGATGCGGCCGCGGCGCTGCGGCTGCTGAACCGGCTCTGGGGCCTGGGGCGCGGGGAGGCGGATCTGGCCGCGCTCGCGGCCCCGCTGGGCGCGGACATCCCGGTCTGCGTCGCCTCGCGACCGGCGGTGATGCAGGGGGTCGGCGAGCTGATCCAGCCGGCGCCGACCCTGCCGGAATGCGGGCTTCTGCTGGTGAACCCGCTGATACCGCTGGCGACGCCGGCGGTGTTCCGGGCCCGGCAGGAGGGGTTCTCGCCACCGGCCGCGCTGCCGGATTCCTGGCCGGATGCGGCGGCGATGGCCGCGGACCTCGGCCGTCTGGCGAACGATCTGGAGGCGCCGGCGCTCTCGCTGTGCCCTGTGATCGCCGAGGTCCTGGCTGCGCTGCGCGCCCAGCCCGGCTGCCTTCTGGCCCGGATGAGCGGCTCGGGCGCGACCTGCTTCGGCCTCTTCCCCACCGTGTCCGGAGCGGAACTGGCCGCGCGGGCCATGCCGCCGGCGTGGTGGGCGTCGGGCGGGGGGCTTTACGGGGGCGGGGCGGCCTCGCTACATCCGGGCATCGGTGGGGTGTAGCCTAGTTGTAAGGCATCGTTTTTTGGTACCGTCATTCCTAGGTTCGAATCCTAGCACCCCAACCAGCCAGTCAGCCTGACGCAGACGATTTCGGGGGGCGGCGGCACGGGCC
>JAQGHZ010000068.1 GCA_028291485.1 Rubritepida sp.
GCCGGCCGGCTTTTCCGTGCGGCCGCGTCGCGTCATGCCGGTGAAGGTCGAGCCGGGAATGAGCAGATGCGCGGTGATGCGGTCGCCCGCCGTCTCGCGCAGGCTGTGGGCCAGCGCCTCGGTCAGCTCTTTCACCCCCGCATTGCTGTCATTGTAGGCCGTGTCACCTGGCGGACAGGTGATGCCCTGCTTCGAGCCCGTGCTGACCATGGCGCAGCCCGTCTCCTGCGCCAGCATGGCCGGCGCGAAGACCTGCAGACCGTTGATGACGCCCCAGAGGTTCACCTCCAGCACGCGGCGCCAGGCCTCGATATTCTCCCAGGGGCCGCCGCCCGGCGCGGTACCGGCATTGTTCATCAGGATCGCGACCTCGCCGAAGCGGGCATAGGCGGCGTCCCTGAGCGCCTGGACCTGGTCGAGCCTGCTGATATCGGTCGGCACCGTGATCACCGCGCTGCCGCCCTGCGGCGATGCCGCCGCGACCCGCGAGGCCGCCGTCACCAGCGCGCCCGCCGAAAGGTCGGCGAGGACGAGGTTGAGGCCCATCGCAGCGAAGCGCTCGGCGGCGGCGAGGCCGATTCCGCTGGCCGCGCCGGTGATGACGGCCACGCGGCCGGGCTGGAGGGCGGGATGATTCATAGGTGGGTGGCTCCTCGAAGGCGGGGGAAATCGCTATACTGCTTTGGATATAACGCCTGTCCACCCCAGGACGTGGCCCGGAGGTTCCCACATGCAAGACGCCAGGCGCGGCCGCGGCGGCCCCGATGTCTCGCGCATCTGCCTCGGCCGTGGCTGGGCGATCGCGGGCTCCGCATTGCGTCGCTGTGCCGCCCGGACGGGAGCGACCCGTTTCCGCAGCGCGAAGCATGGCCTAGCCTTGCAGGCCGCCCCCCTGCTGACGGAGAAGAGACCTTGAGTTTTTCCAGTATCGTCGCGCGTGGTGTCGCCATCATCGGCGGCACGGCGCTGCGTTTGCGGCGCATGCGGGACGGCCTCCCGACGCCGGCTTGGGGCGAGGCTCCCGGCATTCCCGCGGCTAGGCCGCAGGGCGCGATCCCGACCCTCAAGATGCCGACGGCGCAAGGCTGGAGCGAGGGGCAGACGCCCATCGCCGCACCCGGCCTGAAGGTCAACGCCTTCGCCCGCGGCCTGAAGCATCCGCGCTGGATTCAAACCCTCCCCAATGGCGACGTGCTGGTGTCGGAGGCGAACAGCGTTCCGCGCGCGGTCATGCGCAGTGCCTTCGACTACGCGATGGTCAGCACCATGCGCCGGGCCAGGGCCGTGGGCGAGAGCGCGAACCGGATCACCCTGCTGCGCGACCGCGACGGGGACGGCGTCGCCGAGGTGCAGGACGTGTTCATGGAGGGGCTGAACCAGCCCTTCGGCATGGCCCTGCTCGGGGACCGGTTCTATGTCGGCAACACCGACGGCGTCGTCGTCTTCCCCTACGAGCCGGGTGCGGACCGCATCACCGCACCGGGCCGCAAGATCGCCGACTTCAAGCCCGGCGGCCACTGGACGCGCAGCCTGCTTTCCAGCCCGGACGGGAAGAAGCTCTACGCCGGCGTCGGCTCGCTCACCAATATCGCCGACGAGGGTATGGAGGTGGAGGAAGGGCGCGCCGCCGTCTGGGAGCTCGACCTCGAGACGGGGACCAACCGCGTCTTCGGGAGCGGGCTGCGCAACGCGGTCGGCCTGGCCTGGGAGCCGGAGACGGGCGTGCTCTGGACCGTGGTGAACGAGCGGGACGGCCTCGGCGACGAGACGCCGCCCGACTACCTCACCTCCGTCCGGGACGGCGCCTTCTACGGCTGGCCCTACTGCTACTGGGACCGGGTGGTGGACGACCGCGTGCCGCAGGATGCCGAGATGGTCGCCAGCGCGCTCACGCCGGACTACGCGCTCGGTGGCCATACCGCATCGCTCGGGCTGTGCTGGGTGCCCGCCGGGACGCTGCCGGGATTTCCGGAAGGCATGGCGATCGGCCAGCACGGTTCCTGGAACCGCAGCACGCTCAGCGGCTACAAGCTCGCCTTCATCCCCTTCGAGAATGGCCGCCCGTCCGGCCCGGCGCGCGATATCCTGACGGGCTTCCTGGCGCCGGACGAGAAGGTCTCCTACGGGCGGCCGGTCGGCGTGACGCTCGGGCCGGATGGCTCGCTGCTGATGGCGGACGATGTGGGCGACGTGATCTGGCGCGTGACCGGCGCCTGACCGGCGGGAGGAGCGCTACCGCGCCTCCACCGTGAGATGCGCCAGCTCGTGCACGGGCACGAGCCGGCGGCGGATCTCCCCGGCATCTGCAGTGCCGGCCACGCTCACGATGGCCGCATGCGCGCCGGGGCCGATGCGCCAGATGTGCAGGTCGGTGATGCGGGCGTCGCCCGGAGTCTCGACCTGCTCGCGCACCTCGGCCTCCAGATGCGGGTCGGTCGTGTCCAGCAGCACGGCGGCCGTGTCGCGCAGCAGGCCGCGCGCCCAGAACGCAATCACCACCGCGCCCACGATGCCGATCGCCGGATCGAGCCAGAGCCAATTCAGGTAGCGCCCGGCCAGCAGCGCCACGATCGCCAGCACCGAGGTCAGCGCATCCGCCATCACATGCGCGAAGGCCGCGCGGCGGTTGTTGTCGTGGTCGTGATGATGATGATGGTCATGATGGTGCCCCTGTCCCTCAGAGAGCAGCAGTGCGCTCGCGAGGTTCACGCCGAGGCCGATCACCGCGACCACCGTCGCCTCCAGGAACGCGACCGGCCGCGGGTCCAACAGCCGCGAGACGGACTCCACGCCGATCCCGAGCGAGATCACCGCCAGCACCAGCGCCGAGGCGAAGCCCGCGAGGTCGCCCACTTTGCCGGTGCCGAAGGCGAAGCGCGGGTCCTCCGCGTACTTCCGCGCGAAGGCATAGGCGGCGGCTGCCACCGCCAGCGCGCCGGCATGCGTCGCCATGTGGAAGCCATCGGCCAGCAGCGCCATCGAGTTGAAGGCCTGGCCCGCGATGATCTCGGCGACCATCATCGCCGCCGTCAGCGCCACCACCCAGCGCGTGCGTCGGGCGTTGTGGTCGTGGCGTTCGCCCAGGAAGACGTGGCTGTGGCCGCTCATTTCGCGTACCGCCGGATCGCGGCGATCAGTTCCTCGGCGCCGGCTTCGCGCTCGGCCTGGGCGAGGCCGGGATGCGCCACGTGCTCACGCACATGCTCCTCGATGAGCTCGTCCATCAATCCGTTGATGGCGCCGCGCGCGCCGGCGACCTGATGCAGCACGGTGGAGCAGCCGGCCTCCTCCTCGATCGCGCGCTCGACGGCGGCGATCTGGCCGGCGATGCGGCGGACACGGGCAAGGATCGGATCCTTGTGCGATTTCAAATGAGCCATAGGATATCCCCCTACCCTATCTGAGCGATAAGCACCAGCAGGAAAAATGCGCCACCTGCCACGCCAGGAGACTTACAAGAGGGGCGGAGCCCCTCTCAGGAACAGCGCGCGCAGGTCCCCTCGATTTCGACGGTCATCTTCTGCGGCGTGAAGCCGGCCTTCGCCGCGGCATGCTCCAGCGCGTGGGCGACGGCGTGGTCGGTCAGTTCGATGGTGGTGCCGCAGGTCTTGCAGATGAGGAACTGGTGCGGGTGCCCATGCGTGCCGTGGTCGTGGCCGGCCTCGATGCAGGGGGTGAAGGCGTTCAGCCGCTCCAGCTTGTGGACGAGGCCCTGCTCCAGCAGGAAGTCGAGCGCGCGGTAAATGGTGGGCGGCGCCGCCGGGCCGCGGTCGTCGCGCAGCTTGTCGAGCAGCGCATAGGCGCCGACCGGCTGGCCGGCTTCCAGCACGAGGCGCATCACCCTGCGCCGCAACGGCGTGAGCTGTGCCCCGCGCGCGGCGCATTGCTCGGCCGCGAGGTCGAGCGTCGCTTCGAGATCCACCGCTTCACGATTCATGGGGGGCCCTCACCTGGCATGATGAAACCCCATATAGTGTCTCGCCATGCCAGACACCCCCTCCCCTGTTCCCGTCACTTCAGCCGAGGCGCGCGCCGCCGTGCTGGCGGCCGTGCATTTCGACGCGAAGGGGCTCGTCCCGGCCCTCGCCCAGCAGCACGACACGGGCGAGGTGCTGATGATGGCCTGGATGAACG
>JAQGHZ010000516.1 GCA_028291485.1 Rubritepida sp.
GCCGTTTCCTGGGGTCGGGCTTCGGCAACAAGCTCTGGCCCTGGACGCATTCGCCCCTCGCGGCCGCGGCGGCCAGGACGCTGGGGCGCCCGGTGAAGCTGGTCCTGAGCCGGGCCATGACCTTCCAGGGCGTCGGGCATCGGCCCCGCATCGAGCAGCGGATCCGCCTCGGCGCCACGGCGGACGGAAAACTGACGTCGGTGCGGCACGACTATGTGAACGCCACCTCGATCCTGGACAACTACGAGGAGAATTGCGGCGAGGCGACGCCGCACATGTACAGCACGCCGAATCTCCGTGTCACCGCCGGCATCGCCAGGCGCAATATCGGCACGCCGACCTCCATGCGCGGCCCCGGCGCCGTGCCCGGCCTTTACGCGCTGGAATCCGGCATGGACGAGTTGGCCGTGGCGCTCGGCATGGACCCGGTCGAGCTCCGCCTCCGCAACGAGCCGAGCATCGACGAGGGGCTGGGCGTGCCCTTCTCGTCGCGGCATTTCCAGGAATGCCTGACGGTGGGCGCCGAGCGCTTCGGCTGGTCCAGGCGCGATCCGCGGGTCGGCGCCATGACGCGCGACGGGCTGACGCTCGGCTGGGGCGTGGCCGCCTGCTCCTGGATCGCCGAGCGCTTCGCGTCCAACGCCGCGGTCGATCTCCGCGAGAACGGGACGGCGCGGGTCGCCTGCGCCGTCCAGGACATCGGCACCGGCACCTACACGGTGATGGCGCAGATGGTGGCGGAACGCCTTGGCCTCCCGATCGAACGCGTCGAGGTCGCGCTTGGCGACACGCGGCTTCCGGCCGGCCCGGTTTCGGGCGGCTCCATGGCGACGGCGTCCCTGGTCGCGCCGATCCATGAGGCGGTCGCGAGGGCGGGGGCGGCGCTGATCGCCGCGGCCTGTGCCGCGGAAGGCGGGCCGTTCGGCGGCAGCCGGCCGGAGGAGCTCGATTTCGTCGAGGGGCAGATCGTCGCCAAGGCCGGCAACCGTCAGGCGATGGCCTTCGACACGGTGTTGAAGGCCATCCGGCTGCCCTCGATGTCCGGCTTCGGGTCGGGCACCGGCACCTTCATGGCTCCCGGAAAGCCGACGGTGTCCAAGCACTCCTACGGCGCGCATTTCATCGAGGTGACGTGGCAGCCGGAGATCGCGCGGCTTCGGGTTGCCAGGACGGTCTCGGTCATCGATGCCGGGCGCATCCTGAACCCTCTCGCCGCCCGCAACCAGATCGAGGGTTCGGTCGTCATGGGCGTCGGCATGGCGCTGCTGGAGGAGACCCACTACGACGCGCGCAACGGTGCGCCGGTGAACGCCAGTCTTGCCGACTATGTCGTTGCCACCCATGCCGATGTGCCGGCGATGGACGTGCATTTCCTGGAATATCCGGACACCAGTCTCAACGCGCTTGGTGCTCGCGGCGTCGGCGAAATCGGTCTTGCCGGTACCGCTGCTGCGATCACTGGCGCCGTCTATCACGCCACGGGAGTGCGTATCCGCGAACTCCCACTGAAGCTCGAACAACTGATGAAGTGATGCTCTCGGTGGGTTTCAGCTGGCGCTTCAGGGGGCAGGCCTCACGGCAGACGAGGCGCTACCCTTTTGCGGTTCTGAAACGGGCGGGGAGCGGACATAGGTCGTCGACCTTCCGGCGGCGATCTTCGCGCCATTTGCCTGGGAAGCGCTTCCGCGATTGCGCCCAGCGTATCGAAGTTGGCGGTGACGGAAAGACCGTCCCCTCGCGCTCTCCCGCCAGGGATGACAAGTCCCTGGACCCCATACTCAGGCCGCCAGTTCCACCCGGTTCCGCCCGGCCGACTTCGCCGTGTACATCGCCTGGTCGGCGCGGCGGAGCAGGCTGTCGAAATCGGCATCGCCCTCCTGCGACACGGCGATCCCGACGGACACGGTCAAAGGAAGCCGCAGTCCGCGGAGGCTGAACGGATGACGCTGCACGGCCAGGCGCAGGCGCTCGGCCGCAAGCTGGGCCTGCTCCGGCTCCGTCTGCGTGAGCACCGCGACGAACTCCTCGCCTCCCGTCCGGGCCAGCAGGTCGGAGGGCCCGGTCTCCGCCTGCAGGCTGGCGGCGACGTGCTGCAGCGCCAGATCCCCGGCCTCGTGCCCATAACGGTCGTTGATCGACTTGAAGGCGTCCACGTCGATGAGGGCGATCGCGACCCTCTCGCCCCGGATCCGCGACATCTCGAAGCGGTGCCGGCCCGCCTCTGTGAGGGTGCGGCGGTTCGCGAGGCCGGTGAGGTGGTCGGTGGAGGCGGCGTGCTCCCATTGCCGGCGGAGACGCTCGGAGCACATCAGCGTGAAGGCCGTGGTCCCGATCACCGGCAGCATCGCCGCCACCAGGGGCGAGATGATGTTCGCCATGCTCCCATTGTCCGCGATGCTGAAGTCGCTCGGGATGCCTGCCCAGGCGAAATAGACGCAGCGGAATCCATTGAGCACCATAATCGCGAGGAACAGGGCCATCAGCAGCTGACGACTCCGCGAGCCGTCCTCGCGGCTGCGGTCCGCCAGGATCGCGACGCAGCCCGCGAGGATCATGAACGAGGCCAGAGAGACCGCCAGGATCCGCACCAGCGTGTCCGGCTGGAAGGCCGAGGACCAGAAGATCGCCAAGGTTCCGGCGGCCGCGGGCAGGAAATGCCAGGCCTTCTGCGGCAGCCCGTCGAACTGCTGCACCCCGCGCCAGCAGATCGTCAGGCCCAGGAGGATCGCGCCATTGGACAGCGTGACCATCACGGCCAGCGGCAGCGAGGGGAAGGCATGGAGGCCATAGCCGGCGGCGATGATGAGCGTGCCGGCCTGCCAGCTTCGCACCGACGGCCGCAGGCTCTCGGGCAGATCACGGAGGATCAGGCCGAGCGCGCCGCTATTGGCGAGCGTCATCAGCGCGAGGACGACATAGGCAGTCCGGGAATCCATGGCGACATTATGGGACATGCAACCGCAGCGTGTAAGGGACGTCGGAAGGTTGCGTGTCGCTGCCTTCGTCAGGCGGTGGCCTCTCCCTTCATCCTCCGCGCCAGCCACTCGCCGATCATCACGCAGGTGAAATGGGTATTGGCCCGGCAGTCGTAGGGCATGATGGAGGCGTCGGCGACGCGCAGACCCTCCAGGCCCTTCACCTTCAGATCGGGGTCCACCACGCCGCGGGGGTCCTCATAGGCCGTCATCTTGCAGGTGCCGGCGGCGTGCTGCATGTCGTTGACCTGATCGAGCATCAGCGCGTCCAGCTCGGCGGTCGGCAGTGCGGCCACATCGGCGACCGACAGGCTGGTCTCCCCGAAGCTGAAGCCGGTGGCGATCTCCGTCAGCGCGGGTTGCGCGGCCAGCTCTGCCAGGCGCCTGACAGCATCGCGCATGCGGATCACGTCCCGATGGTCGGAGAGCATGTTCTCCTCGACGATCGGGTCGATGCGCGGATCGGCCGAGGCCAGGGTCAGCTCGCCGCGCGAGAAGACGTCGTAGATGCCGGCCGCCACGCCGCCCATCGGCCCCGGCAGGTCGCCCTGGCCGAGATAGCGGTGGTTGAAGCCGATGAAGATCATGTCCCTAAAGCCGCCGCCACCGAGGCCCGAGGTGTAGGTGACGCAGGAATTGGTGTGCCGCTGCTTCGGGTCCCTGGAGATGTAGTCCGGCTTCAGCGCGAGGTTGGTGCGGCAGATCGCATGGTCGTGAAAGTGCTTTCCGACATGCAGCATGTCCGCGACCACGGGGATGCCGAGCGCCGACAGCTCCGCCGCGGGGCCGAGACCGGAGCGCAGCAGGATCGCCGGCGAATGGATGGCGCCGGAGGAGAGCACGATCTCGCGCGCGCGGATCTCCTGCCACTCGCCGTCCAGCATCACGCGCACGGCCACCGCGCGGCCGTCCTCGATGATGATCTTCTCGACCAGCGCGCCGCCGCGGATGGTGAGATTTGCGCGGCCGCGGGCGGGTTCGAGGTAGCCGTCATTGGTCGTCACGCGCTCGAAATTGCGGCTGTTGATCGGGTAGCAGGAGACGCCTTCCTTGTCCGGATCGTTCAGGTCCGGATTCCACGGATAGCCGCAGGCCAGCGCGGCTTCCCGCAGCGCCTTGTCCACCGGGCCCCAGCTTTCCAGCGGCGCGCGATAGACGGGGATCGGCCCGCCCTGGCCATGATGGGCGACGCCCGCCATGGTCGGGTCGTCCTCCAGCCTGGCGAAGAGCGGCAGGACCTCCTCGCGCGACCAGCCCTCGCAGCCGGATTCCGCCCAGCTGTCGAAGGCCTCGGCGACGCCCCAGATGGCGATCTGCGCATTCACCGTGGACGAGCCGCCCAGCGCCTTGCCGCGCCAATAATATTTCGGCGCCTGCGCCCGCGAGCGGCGGGTGTGCAGATCGGACCACTGCCAGGCGAGTTGATTCTCCCTTCCGTGCATGAAGGGGATGATGTTGCTGGAGCGCAGAGCTGGCGGCGCCTCGGCCGCGCGCCAGTCGCGCCCGGCCTCCAGCACCAGCACGCGGCGGTTCGGGTCCTCGGAGAGCCGGCCGGCCAGGGCGGCGCCGGCGGACCCGGCACCGACCACGATCACGTCATAGTCGGACATCAGGACGCCTCGACGTTGCGGGGAGCGGGATGGCGAAGGGGACCATGTTTCGCAGCGCCGCGCGATAGGCAGGCTTTCGTCAGTCGGCCGACTTCAGCCCGCGCTCCACGATCCGCGCATAGAGCGCCGCACCGAAGGGGATCGCCTCGTCGTTGAACATGTAGCGGGGGTTATGGGGCATGGCGCCCTCGCCATTGCCGACCAGGATATAGGCGCCCGGCACCTGCTCCATCATGAAGGAGAAGTCCTCCGAGCCCATCGAAGGCGGCTTGCCACGCATCACCTTCTCCTCGCCGACCAGCTCGGCGGCGGCCGCGACATAGGCGTCGGTCGCATCGGTGGTGTTCACCGTCGGCGCGAAGATGAGCCGCCAGTCGATCTCGGCCGTGCAGCCGAGGCCGGCCGCCACGCCGTCCACCACGCGCTTCAGCGCCACCTCGATCTGGTCGCCGACCTTGCGGCTGAAGAAGCGTGCGGTGCCGGACATCGTCGCGGTTTCCGGGATGACGTTGTAGGCGTCGCCGCCGCCGATCTTGGTGATGCTGATCACCGCCGGGTCGGCCGGGTTCAGGTTGCGCGCGACGATGGTCTGCGCGGCCGTCGCGATGTGACAGGCCGCGATGACCGGATCCATCCCCGCATCCGGATGCGCGCCATGCGCGCCCTTGCCCGTCACGGTGATGTCGAAGAAGGCGCCGCCCGCCATGGCCGGCCCCTCGCTGATCGCGTACTCGCCGACCGGCATGCCCGGGCGGTTGTGCATCCCGTAGATGGCGTCGCAGGGGAAGCGCTGGAACAGCCCGTCCTCCAGCATGGCCAGCGCGCCGCCGCAGCCTTCCTCGCCGGGCTGGAAGATGAAGTGGACGGTGCCGTCGAAGTCCCGCGTCTCCGCCAGGTATTTGGCCGCGCCGAGCAGCATGGTGGTGTGGCCGTCATGGCCGCAGGCGTGCATCACGCCGCTGGTCGTGCTGCGGAAGGGAACGTCGTTCGCCTCCTCGATGGGCAGCGCATCCATGTCGGCGCGCAGCCCGATCGCCCGGTTGCCGGGGCGGCCCCGCAGCACGCCGACCACGCCGGTCTTGCCGACGCCGCGATGCACCTCGACCCCGAAGGATTCCAGCTGCTTCGCCACGATCTCGGCGGTGCGGTGCTCGCCCATGCCGAGTTCCGGATGGGCATGCAGGTCGCGCCGGAGCTCCGTCAGCTCGGGGTGGTACTGGCTGATCTTCTCGAGCGGGGACATCGGCGGCTCCTGAATGCGAAGCCGGGAATGCTAGGTGCCGCGGTGCCGCCGGGCAACCTCAGGCGGCGACGCGCGCCGTGTGAGGAAGTTCTTCAGCAGGGCGTGGCCGTGCTCGGAGGCGATGCTTTCGGGGTGGAACTGCACGCCGTGGATCGGCAGCTCGCGGTGCCGCAGGCCCATGATGAGGCCATCCGCCGTCTCGGCCGTAATCTCCAGTTCGGCCGGCAGGCTCGACCGCTCGACCACGAGCGAGTGGTAGCGCGTGGCGTGGAAGGGCGAGGGCAGGCCGGCGAAGACGCCCTGGCCCTCATGCGTCACCTCCCAGACCTTGCCGTGCACGGGGACCGGCGCGCGGATCACCTGGCCGCCGAATTGCTGGCCGATCGCCTGGTGGCCGAGGCAGACGCCGAGCAGCGGCAGCTTCGCCTCGGCGGCGGCGGCGATCAGCGGCAGGCAGATGCCGGCCTCGTTCGGCGTGCAGGGGCCGGGCGAGAGCACCACCGCATCCGGCCGCATCGCGAAGACATCCTGCACCGAAAGCGCGTCGTTGCGCTTCACTACCGCCTCCACGCCCAGGTCGCCCAGGAAGTGGTAGAGGTTGAAGGTGAAGCTGTCGTAGTTGTCGATGAGCAGGAGCATGTGGCAAAAATGGGCGCCGAAGGCACCCAGGGTCAAGCCGCTTGGCGCCAAGCGTAGAATTGCTCTCCCTGCGCAGTGGAATTTAGGGAGCTGGCATGCCGGATCGGTGAATGGCCGCAGGCAAGGATTGCGGTATGATTCACGCGATCGGATCGTACTCTGGAGGAATTGCCATGCCGCATGACGGCCATCACAGCCACGACATCCCGCCCGACGGCTGGAAGCATTCCGGCGTCCGTGTCATCCGCGGCGACCAGCTCGACCCCAACACGGCGCAAACCCCCGGCATGAACCGCGCCGCAGCCATCAATGCCGCGCGCGTTGGCGCGCAGAAGATCTGGGCCGGCACGGTGCACATCCACGCCGGCGCCAAGACCGGCGCGCACCATCACGGCGCGCTGGAGAGCGTGTTCTACGTGGTCAGCGGCAAGGCGCGCATGCGCTGGGGCGAGAAGCTGGAATACGTCGCCGAGGCGGGCCCCGGCGACTTCATCTTCGTGCCGCCCTACGTGCCGCACCAGGAGATCAACGCGAGCGACGCCGAGACGCTCGCCTGCGTGCTGGTGCGCAGCGACAACGAGTCCGTGGTGGTGAACCTGGACATCGAGCCCGTCGAGAAGCCCGAGGGCGTGGCCTGGATCGATCCGATCCACAAAAGTTAAAGTGTCCAGGGACTTGCAGTCCCTGGTGGGGCGCGCGAGGGGGCGGAGCCCGCTCGCTATCCCAGCAGCTTCACGATAGCCGGCCGGAGGTCGGCCTTCGCTTCCAGCCCAAATCCCGGCGCATCCCCCGGCAGCACCTGCCCACCGACCAGCCGGCATTCCTCCGCATAGCCGCCGAAGGGCTGGAACACGCCCGGATAGGCTTCGCAGCCGCCGAGCCCCATGCCCACCACGATGTGCAGGTTGATCATGTGCCCGCCATGCGGGAAGGCGAAGCTCCGGTCGAAGCCGGCCTCCTCCATCAGCGCGATCATGCGGCCGTACTCGACCAGCCCGTAGGCCAGGCCGGCATCCATCTGGAAGATGTCCTTCCCCGGCCGC
>JAQGHZ010000580.1 GCA_028291485.1 Rubritepida sp.
CGTCCTGGTCGAAGCCGAAATCGCCGCGGCGGTAGAGGTAGCGGATGATCTCGGAGAAGGCGCGGCCGGGATCGTGCATCTCGGCCGGCACGCCGATCAGCTCCTCGAAGCGGCCGTTGGCCAGCAGCACGCGGCCCTCGCGGTCGAGCACGATGATGACGGAATCGCTGCTGTCCAGCACCTCTCGCAGCATGGCGCGCTCGGTGGTCAGCTCCTCCTCGTGCTGCTTGAGCTCGGTGATGTCGCGCCCATGGCTGATGACGCGGCCGCCGGAGAGCGGCGCATAGGTGCGTTCCAGCCAGCGGCCGTTCGGCATGCGGCGCACGTCGCGCGAGAACTGGCCCGAGTAGATCTCCGCCATGCGCTGGCGGACGAGACTCTCGACGTCGACGGCCGTGCCGTAGTCGCCGCGGCGGATCATCCAGCGCAGGCCCGCTGCGTGATCCGAGCCAGGCGCGAACATGCCGGGCGGCGTGCCCAGCAGATCCTCGTGCAGCCCGTTGGCCAGCAGGACCTTCGCATCGGCGTCGAAGACCGTGACGACGGCGTCGTTGCTGGCCAGCACCTCCCGCAGCAGCTTGCGCTCGGCCTCCAGCTCCGCCTCGCGCTCCTTGAGCGCGGTGATGTCGCGGTAGAAGCCGACCACGCGCCCGTCCGAGATGGGCGTCCAGATGGTCTCGACCCAGATGCCGTCGGGCATGCGGCGGACATAGCGCACGACGTCGCCGGAATAGACGTTGGAGACGCGCGAGCGGACCGCCTCCTCCTCGTCGGTCTCGAAGCCGTAGACGCCCTGCCGGTAGCGCCAGCGCACCGCATCGGCGAGGTTCGTGCCCGGGCGGTAGAACTCGTCCGGCGTCGCCATGAGGTCGCGGCGGGAGGCGTTGGCGACGAGGATGTTGGCGTCGCGGTCGAGCAGCAGGACCAGCGCGTCGACGCCGTCCAGTACCTCGCGCAGCAGGGTGCGCTCGGCCTCCAGCTCGGCCTCACGCTGCTTCAGCGGCGTGATGTCGCGGTAGAAGCCGAGCAGCCCGCCATCGGGCAGCGGGCGCGTGTTGAACTCGATCCAGAAGCCGCCCGCCGTCTGGCGCACGTATTGGGAGCCTTCGGGCCGACGCATGAGGGTCGCGCGCTCGGCCACCATCGCATCGAGCCCCTCCGGCGTCGCGGGCGGCGGGCCGAAGTCGCCGCGCCGGGCCTGGAAGCGCAGGATGTCCTCGACGCGGGCGCCGGGATAGGCCACCTCCTCGGTGAGGGCCTGGAACTCCATCAGCTGGCGGTTGGCAAGGCGCCACCGGAAGTCGGCATCGTAGAGCATCACGCCGTCGGGCAGGTTCTCGATAATGGTCGCCAGAATGCCGCGCTCCTTCTCGAGCGCGAGCTCGGTGGTCTTGAGCGCGGTGATGTCGCGGACGAAGGCGAGGAGATTGCCGTCCTCCATCACTCGGAAGTTGTACTCGACCCAGGCGCCGTCCTGCATGCGCGAGGGGAAGGTGACGGTGCCGGCGCGCAGGATGCCCTCGCGGCGCTCCCGGACGAAGGCCTCGGGATCCTCCACCGCGCCGAAATCGCCGCGCGCGACCATGTGGCGGAGGATGTCCTGGTGCGTGGCGCCGGGGCGCGCCAGCTCGGGCGGCAGGCTCAGCAGCTCGCCGGTGCGGTCGGAATTCTCGAGGATGATCCCGTCGGGATCCATGAGAACCACGACATCGCGCGTGCGGCTCAGCAGGTGCTCGACGCGGGCGCGGCCGGCGGCGAGCCGCTGCTCCGTCTCGTGCGCCGCCGTGACGTCGCGGCAAAGGGCGAGGCGCGCGCCGGCGGGCGCATCCAGGACGGTAAGCGCGAGGTGCCGGCCATCGCCGGCTTGCCAGGCGAATTCCTGGCGGCCGGGTCCGGCGAAGGCGCCCACCACACCGGCGGCCGCGGCCGGCCGCAGGAGGCCGGCCGCCTCCAGTGCGGCAAGCTGGTCCACGAGGGCGGTGCCGGGGGCGGCGAGTTGCTCGGGCAGGCCGAGCATCTCGTCCATCGCGCGGCTCGCGAAGCTGCGCCGCAGCTCCGCGTCGTGCAGCGCCATGCCGCCGCCCATGCCTTCGAGCAACACGGGCAGGAGCGCCGCGGCGGCTTCCGGCGAAAGGGCGGGCATAGGGGTATCGGGCATTTGGGGACGAGAGCTAGCACGCGGCCCGGAGGAGGTTCTGTCGCGTGTGTCGCGCCAGGCTTCGGGTGTCGGGGAATCAGACGCCGGGGAGGCGGATCTCCACGTCGGCGGTGATCAGCGGCGAAGCTGTGCCATGGTCGGCCCCGCCTGCTATCATGGTGCCGGCCGGTCGGCCTCCCGCGAATCAAGCCGCGAGGTTGACCCCCCGCAGCCGCCTCCCTATACACCGCCGCACTGCCGGGGTGGGTCACTCACCGCCGGCCCCATGCATTGATGCCGATACTATCAGGAGCCTGCCGTGAAGCGCACCTATCAGCCCTCCAAGCTCGTCCGGAAGCGCCGGCACGGTTTTCGCGCCCGCACCGCCACGGTCGGTGGCCGCAAGATTCTTGCCAATCGCCGCTCGAAGGGCCGGGCGAAGCTCTCCGCCTGATCCAATCCGCCTCGCGGCGCTAGATGGAGGACCAGCCATGCTCGGTCGCCTCAAGCGCCGTGCGGAGTTCGTGCAGGCTGCCAAGGTGGGCCGCAGGGCCGCGCGCGATTCGCTCGTGCTGCAGGCCCTGGCGCGCCCCGACGGCGATATCGGCCAGGGCGAGACCCGCCTCGGCTTCACCGCCACCAAGAAGATCGGCAACGCCGTGGCGCGCAACCGCGCCAAGCGGCGCCTGCGTGCGGCCGCCCGCCTGCATCTCGGAGCTGCGCCGCCGGCTGGCTGGAACATCGTGCTGATCGCGCGCGACGGCACGGGGCGCTGCCCCTTCCCCAACCTGATCGCCGACATCGAGGCGGCGCTGCGCAAGGCTGGCGTGCCCCGGCCCGAGGGCGAAGCATGAGCCCGGCCGCCAGCGTCCTCAAGGGAGCCGTGGTCACCTACCAGTGGACCCTGCGGCCGTTCATCGGCAGCCACTGCCGATTCCACCCCTCCTGCTCGCACTACGCCCTCGAGGCGCTCACCGAACACGGAGCCCTCCGCGGCTCCTGGCTTTCCGCGCGGCGCGTGCTGCGCTGCAACCCCTGGCACGCCGGCGGTTACGACCCGGTTCCGCCCTCCCTCATGCCAATTTCCCTTGGGCCGGCCGCGCCCCCCACGGCGCGCACCAGCCCCGAGATCTGATCGAGACCCATGGACCAGAAGCGCCTCATCGCGGCGATCGCGATTTCCATCGGCATCCTGCTGACCTTCGAGGTGTGGAATAAGTCGCGCACGCCCACGCCGCCGCCCGCCGTCACGATCCAGGCGCCCGCGGCCGGGCCATCGTCGGCCGTACCGGCACCGAGCACGCCCGCGACCCCCGCAGGCGCGCCGGCGGGCACCGAGGCCTCGGC
>JAQGHZ010000588.1 GCA_028291485.1 Rubritepida sp.
GACGACGCCCAGCCGGTTCACGAAGATGCCCCCGACCAGCGCCCAATGGCTGTGCAGCCACGCGGCGAGGCCGATCGTCACCACGACGCCGGCGACCCGCGGCAGGATCTGCAGCGCGAACTCCCGCTCGAAGCGCAGCTCGCGGCGGAAGTCGGCAGTGCCGATATTGGCGAAGCCCGAGAACAGCGCCGAGAGCGCCAACGCCAGGAGGACGTCCTCCAGCCGCGGATCGTCGAAGAACTCCGCGGCCGGCCCGGCGGTGAGCGCCACTATCATGGCCGTGGCGGCGCCCCGCAGCAGGTTCACCGTGAAGGCCGTGTCGTAGAGCTGCCGCGTCGGCCGCTCGACGCGGACGATCTGATCCTCGACGCCGAGCGAGAGGCAGACGTCGAGGGTCGCCGCGAAGGCAGCCGCGAGGGCGACCAGGCCGAAATCCCCCGGCGCGAGCAGCCGCACCAGCGTCAGCGTGCTGGCGAGGCCGAGCAGGCGGGTCGCCAGGCGCCAGGCGATGACCCAGCCGGCCCCGCGCGCGGTGCGGCTGAGGATGCTTGGCACGCTCACCCCCGGACGAGCACGGCTTCGGCGGAGGTCTGCTCGCGGGTGTGCCCGCGGAGGAAGCCCTCCAGCACCAGGAGTTGCCAAAGTGCCTGCGCGTGGTCGCCCGCGCCCGCTTCGTGCGCGTCCACGAGACGGTCGACCGCGGCGGGGTCGAAGAGGCGGGAGTCGCGCATGGCCTCGCTGCGCAGCCGGTGGCGCAGCTCGCCCGACCGCTCGCGGAACTGCTGGCCGATCGACGCCGCGAAGCCCTGCTTGCCGCCGCGCACCACCTCGGGCGGCAGATGCGGCACCATGGCATCGCGCAGGACACGCTTGCCGACGCCGTCGCGCAGCTTGAGCCGCGCGGGCAGGGCCAGGCCCCATTCCACGAGACCATGCGCGAGCAGCGGCGGCCGCGTCTCCAGCGAGACGGCCATGCTGGTGCGGTCGAGCTTGGTCAGGATGTCGCCGGGCAGGTAGGTGTGCAGGTCGGCGTATTGCGCCTGCAGCAGCGGATCGTCCGGGTCGCATTCCTCCATGAGCGCGGCGAAGCGCTGGGAGGGGTCGTGCCCGTCCACCTCGGCGCGGAAGGAGGCGGAGAGCAGGCCGCGCCGCGTCTCCTGTTGCAGCTTGCAGACCATGCGGTAGTAGCCGAGCGCGCTGTCGAGGCTGAGCTCGGTCAGCGTGCTGCGCGCCCGCAGCCAGCGCGGCGCATGGTGCAAGGCGGGGTAGGCGGCGGCGAGCCCGCCCATCACGCGCCGCCGCATGCCCGGCGGCAGCATCCGCCGGATGCCCTCGGAGAGGCTGTGGAAGCGGTAGCGCCGGTAGCCGGCGAAGACCTCGTCGCCGCCATCGCCCGAGAGCGCGACCTTCACGTGCCGGCGCGCCAGCGTGCAGACGGCGAGGGTCGGCACGGCGGAATGGTCGCCGAAGGGCTGGCCGAAGATCGCGGCCTGGCGCGCGGCGGCCTCCAGGTAGTCCGCGGTGCCGCTGCGTGCGTGGTGGCGCGTGCCGAGGCGCCAGGCCACTCGGGCCGCGACCGGCCTCTCGTCCGAAGGCCCCTCGAAGCCGATGGTGAAGCTCGAGATGGCGGCCGCGGCGCGCGCCGCCATGGCCGTGACGGCGCCGGAATCGAGCCCGCCCGAGAGGAAGCTGCCGAGCGGCACGTCGGCCATCAGCCGGTCGCGCACGGCCCGGTCGAGGCGGCTCGCGAGCTCTTCCGCAGGATTCTCCGGCATGGCGCCGGCCGCAGTGGGAGGGTGCCAGTAGCGGATGGAGCTCGCCGCGGCCTCGCCGCGGCGCAGCAGCAGCGCATGGCCCGGCAGCAGGCAGCGGATGCCGGCATGGATGGTCGCGGGCTCGGGCACGTAGCCGAGGGCGAGGAAGTCGTCGATCGCCGCCGGATCCAGCTTACGGGAGACGCCCGGCACGGCGAGCAGCGCCGGAATCTCGGAGGCGAAGGCCAAGCCGCCGTCGGGCAGGCGGGCGAGATGCAGCGGCTTCTCGCCCAGCCGGTCGCGCGCCAGAAGCAGCTCGCCCTGGCTGGAATCCCAGAGCGCGAAGGCGAACATGCCGTCGAGCCGGCGCAGGACGTCCACGCCCCATTCGCGCCAGCCGTGCAGGATCGCCTCGGTGTCCGAGCGTGTGCGGAAGCGGTGGCCGAGGCCGAGCAGCTGCCGGCGCAGCGCCTCGTGGTTGTAGATCTCGCCGTTGAAGGATATCCAGATGGCGCCGTCCTCGGTTGCCATGGGCTGGGCGCCGCCGACGAGGTCCACGATGGCCAGGCGGCGGTGGGCGAGGCCGATATGCGACTCGACGTGAAAGCCCTCGCCGTCCGGTCCACGGTGCTGCATTAGCGCGGCCATCCGTCGCAGGATGCCCTGATCGGGCGATACCGATCGGGAGGGATGAAACAGTCCTGCAATACCGCACATGTAATATTCTCCGAGTTTACAGGATGTATTTGTCGATGTATTTTACATTATCGGCTGTATCTTCGCGGGTACTGGGGACCGATCGGACGTTTCGAGCGTTCCATAACCGGCAGCGGGAACCGTTGAGGCCAGCGGGATTTGCCTTGGAGATTTCGCAAACCATCGGCACGGTCACTGCCGATGAGTGAGCGGAGGATTCCCGTGCCGAAGCGATCCGGCCACCCAGACGCGACCCGCCCGCACGACGTGCCGGGCCGGTGGCGGTCTGCCCTGAGGAGAACAGGACGCTGGTCCTGGCGCGCTTCGCTCGCCTTGATTCTGCTGCTGTCCCTGGCGCTCTGGTTCGGGATCGCACGTCTGGTCTCCGCCTGGCTGGGATGATCGCTCCGCCCGCCCGCCGCATCAGGCGCGGGGCGCCGGCGCGGCGGGCGCCGGCATGGCCGCGGCCAACAGCGGGGAAAGGCCGGGCGACCCGGCGCGCAGCCAGGCGATGACCTTCCCGAGGCCTTCCTCCAGGGCGGCCGGCGGCGGCAGGCCCGCCTCGCGCGCCAGGCGGGGCGAGCCCACGGAATGGCGGATGTCGCCTGGGCGCACCGGGGCGTAGTCGGTGCCGAGCAGCGTGCCGCAGGCCTCCGCGACGAGGTGCGCCAGCTGCAGCACGGAGATCGCCTGGCCCGTGCAGACGTTGAGCACCGGCGCGGCCGGGCTGGCGAGGGCCATGCCCCGGATCAGCGCCGCCACGACGTCCTCCACGAAGATGAAGTCGCGGGTCTGGCCGCCGTCGCCCTGGATGGTGACCGGCTGGCCCGCCGCGAGGCGGTCGCAGAAGATCGAGATGACGCCCGAATAGGGCGATCCGGGATCCTGGCGCGGCCCGAAGACGTTGAAGAAGCGGAGGCCGAGGGTCGGCACGCCGTGCACCTGCCCGGCCACCCGGGCGTGCAGCTCGCAGCCCAGCTTGTCCGCCCCATAGGCCGAGATCGGCCTGGGGACGGCGTCCTCCTCCAGCGGCGAGGCGGCCGCGGCGCCGTAGACCGCGGCCGAGGAGGCGTAGACGACCGGGATCGGCGCGTCCCAGGCGCATGCCCGGGCGGCGTCCAGCACGGCGATGGCGCCGGAGAGATTGGTGCGGTGGGAGGCCAGCCATTCTCCGTTGCAGCGCGCGACCGAGGCGATCGCGGCCAGGTGGAAGCAGCCGTCCACACCTTCCATGGCCCGCGCCACCTCGTTCGGGTCCTCCACGCTGCCGATTCTCAGCGTCGCGCCCGGCGCGAGGTTCGTCAGCGTGCCGGTCGAGAGGTCGTCGAGCACATGGACGCCGTATCCCTGGGCCAGCAGTGCTTCGCACAGGTGCGAGCCGATAAAGCCGCATCCACCCGTCACCAAAAATCGCGCCATGGGCCATGAGCTCCCTGCTGGAGGCCATCAGAAAGCATCGGACCGGCCGATCTATCAAGTATAAAATGTCAAATAATCCGACTTTTACTTAATTTATCGGGGAAGTTGTTCATATTTTCGCTTTGGTAAATTGATATAAATCAGAAGTATTGTAATAATTCGGCGATTTTCATTTACTTCCTTGGAAGGGGAGCGTTATCAGTTCCGACAGCCAAATAGCGGGAGCCTTGCAGATGCGGATCAGCATCGTCTGTCCGGTCCATGATACGCCGCCGCCTCTGCTCGCCGCCGCTGCCCGCTCCGTCCTGCATGACCCGTCCGGGGCGATCCGCCAGTTCATCCTCGTGGACGACGGCTCGCGCCGCGAGGACACGAAGCGCACCCTGGTCGAGATCGCCGCGACCGACCCGCGGGTGACGCTGATCCGGGCACCTCGCGCAACCGGTGCCGTCGGGCCCGCCAGCGCCCGCAATCTGGCCCTGGCCGCCGCGCGCGAGGATTGGGTCGGTTTCCTCGATTCCGACGACACCTGGCTTCCCGGACATCCGGCGCGGCTGCGTGGCCTGCTCGCGGCGCATCCCGAGGCCGTCTGGATCGGGACGCGCCACCGGCTGGTCTCCGCCGACGGCGCGTCCGAGAGCGCGCGCGGACTGGATGACGCCGGCGGCCACCGCCTCGCCGACAACCTGCTGCGTTTCGAGGCGCCGGCCCTGACCCGCGTGCTGCTCAGCGATTTCAGGCTTCACCTCGGCGCGAGCCTCGTGCGGCGGGATCTGGCCAAGGCGGCGGGCGGCTTCGGCGAGGGGCTGTTCTACTACGAGGACTTCCTGTTCCTGACGAAGCTCTCGACGCTCGCCCCGCTGCACTACCTCGAGGCCGACGGCTACGGCTGGCGGCGGGGCGGCGATGGCCTGACCTCCGACGCGCGCCGGCTGGATCCCTCCACGCTCGCCATGCATGCGAGGGCGGCGCGCGACCCGATGCTCCGGCACTTCCGGCGCGAGATCCGATGGGCCCGCTACAGCGCGACGAAGGAGCTTGCGATGAACAACCTGCTCGCCGGGCGGCGCCGGCCGGCGCTGGCCCTTGCGATCCGCGGCTGGCTGCAGGATCCGCGGGAGCTGGCCGAGTTGTTGCTCTTCCTGCGCCTCTGGCGGCGCGGGGTGGAGACCGACGCGGCCGCCCGCTACAGCGGGGCCGAGCGCTTCGTCGTGCGTTGCTGACGGCGCATCTCGTGGGGCCGGCGGGACATGTGCATGCGGTCGAGGCTTCGCCCTGGATTCATGCGCGGCTGCGGCGCAACCTCGCGGTCAACCGCGTGCGCAACGTCACCACCTACAACCTCGCCGCGACGGCCGAGCCGGGGCCCGTGACGGTCTACCTGCATGACGGCAGCAATCTCGGCGGCACCACCATCGTGGCGAGCGAGGCCGCGCGTCTGGCCACGGAGCAGGAGGCGGTGGTCGAGGGACTGCCCTTGCCCGCGATCGTGCCCGAGGCGGCGCTGCTGGCCGCGCGGCTGATCAAGATCGACGTCGAGGGCGCCGAATGGCTCGTGGCCCAGGGGCTGCGCGACCTGCTGCCGCGGCTCCGCCCGGAGGTCGAGATCCTGATCGAGGTGAACCCCGAGGCGCTGGCGGTCTTCGGCGTGACGCTGGCGGATTTTCTGACCCTCTTCGCCACTGCCGGCTTCGCGTGCTTCGAGATCGACAACCGCTACGACGGTCGCTTCTACATCGAGGCGCCCTCCGCCGAGACCAGGCCGCTGCGCCAGCGGAACCCCGACATGATCGGCCTAGTCTTCCGGAAAGCAGGCTGATGGCGGTGCATCGCAGCGTCAGCGTGGTGGTCCCGAGCTACAATCGCGCGCAGCTCCTGCTGCTGACGCTGGACGCCATCCTGGCCCAGACCTCGCCGGCCGAGGAGGTCATCGTCGTGGATGACGGCTCCACCGACGGAACGCCCGACATGGTGCGGCAGCGCTTCGACGGGCGCGTGCGGCTGCAGGTCATCCCCAATTCGGGCGACCTCGCGGCGCGCAACCTGGGGACCTCGCTGGCCGCCGGCGACCTCGTGGCCTTCTGCGACAGCGACGACCTCTGGGAGCCTGGCTTCCTGGCCGCCATGCGCGATCTCTGGCGCGCCGAGCCGGCGATGCGGGCCGGTTATGCGAACTTCCGTATTGTCCGAGGCGGGCGATGGGAGGCACGCGACAAGTTCGCCGACGCGCCGGCCGGCTTCTGGGAGGGGATGCGCGAGCTGGACGGACACCTCGCGGCCTTCGATCAGCCGATCCTGGACCGGCTGATCCGCTTCCAGCCCTTCTTTCCCTCCTGCCTGGTGGCCGACCGCCGCTTCCTGCTGGAAATCGGCGGGTGGGACGAAAGCGTGGCGCGCATGGTGGGGACGGATTTCGCCACCACGCTGCGGCTGGCCGAGCACGCGCCGCTCGGTGTGGTACGCCGGCCGCTGGTGGGCATCCGCAAGCACGACGGGAATTTTTCCGCCGACGTCCAGCGGATGAACCTCGGCGACGCCGCCATTCTCGAGCGGATCCTGCCGCAGCGACCCGCACTCGCGCCCTTCGCGGCCGAGATCCGGGCGAGCATCGCACGCCGGCGGCGCGACGCCCTGGACACCGCCTTCGCGCGCCGCGACTTCCGCGCCGTCCGAGAAATCGACACGATGCTGCCCGGCGGGGCGCGGGGCGCGCAGCGCGCGAAGGCGCTGGTCGCACGGCTGCCCGGGCCGCTCTCCGGCCTCGCGTCGCGGGCGATGCTGGGCCTGGGCTCGCTCCGCGCCGCGACGCGCGGGCGCTCATCGACAGGTTGAGCGGACCTCCGTGCGCGGCACGATGTTGAACTGCGGGTCGCGCCGATAGTCCGCCTGGCTGGTGAAGGGCGCGCCTGCATTGCGCAGCCAATGCCAGGCGGCCCTGGCCTCCCGGCTGTCGGTCGCGTCGATCAGCATTGCGAGCGACGCCAGCGCGAGCTGGGCATAGTCGCCCCCGGTCTTCGACCAGCCCGCGCCGTTGGACAGGCCGCGCGCGCGCATCGCCTGGCCGATGTCGCGCCAGCTGCGCAGCGGCGCGCTGACCTGGGCGTCGGCGTTTATCGCCAGCAGGTAGGCGGCGCCGTCATTCGGCACGAAGCCGCTCCGTTCCGCGAGAAAGCGGCCCGCCAGGAAGTTGCTCATCCAGCTCAGCACCAAGGCGGCGTCCTGGCTGCCGCGCAGCTTGGCGGCGGCGGTGGTGAAGGCGAAGTAGTCCTGCTGCCAGGGCGGCAGCAGCCCGGGCGCGCCGTACGCGCCGGGAATCCAGCCCTGGGCCTCGCCCTGGGCCTCGCCCCAGCGCGGGATCTGCGCGCGCAGCCAGGCCCAGTTGGCCGCCGCCGTGGCGCGGAGCCAGGGCGCCGTGGGATCGTCGTCCGGGGCCAGCCAGGCGGCGTTGTCGAGCTGGCGGAGCGACCAGGCGGCGCCGCGCACCTGGTTGTCGCGTACGACGTTCACCCCCTCGGCCGTGCCGGGGCGGTCGGGCGTGCCGCGCGCGCCGGTCCATTGGCCGAGCACGCACCAGGAGGCCTGGGCCTGCATCTCGTCGAGGAAGGCGCGGCGGCCGGTGAGCAGGTAGGGCACGGTGGCGAGGTCCGGCTGGTGGGCGCTGTCCAGGTTCCAGCCGGTGTCGGCGGAGATGGGCTGCAGCAGTCCGCCGGGCGGCGGACCGCCCCGGCCGTCGGTCCAGAGGCGCGGCCAGCGGCGCGTGTCCATCCAGGCGCCGTCCCAGAAGTGCCAGGGGATGGCGCCGGCCGCCTCGGCCTGGCCGCAGGCGAAGGCGGCCGCGCGCACATCGCCGGTCATGAGCCAGATCGCCTGCGCCTGGGTGACGGGGCCGATATCGGCCCGCCCTCCCGTGCTGCCCATGTCCTGGGCGACGTGGCGGGAGTCGAGCGGGGCCTGCCAGTCGCGGCTCAGCACCGCGCTCGCCATGGCGGAAAGCAGCGCGGGCTGCACGCCGGTCGCCGGGTCGAAGCGCGGCACGGCGCCGAGGTCGGCGAGGTAGCCGGCATCCGGGCGCACCAGCGGCGGCGGCACGGCGGTGCCCAGCAGGCGGCCCCAGCCGGTGTACTGGTGCTGCCGGCGGATCTGGACCTGCAGCAGGTCTCGCCCATCGAGTGCAACGCGAAGCGGGTAGGCGACGGCGCCGCCGCCGGCCCGCATCGCGCCGTCGTTGCGCAGCCAGATCTCCGCCCAGAGGCTGCCGTCGGCGCGCAACGCGAGGTCCGCCACGAGGCGCAGCGAGGTCACGCCGAAGAGCGGCAGGGGCTGCGTCAGCCGTGCCTGGAGGGCGAGGGGGCCGGACTGCCAGAGGCGGGCGGAGCGGTCGGTGAGCGCCGTGCGCAGCAGGGCAGCGAGGTCCAGCCGGCGGTCGTCGAGCCAGAGCTCGGCGCTGTGGCGCGCGAGGAGCGGCGCGGGGTCGAGCCGCCCGGTGGGCTGGCCTGTCCGCGTGAGCATCACGCCCAGGCGCGCGCCCTGCGACAGCGCAGGGCAGGCCAGGGCCATCACGGCATAGCGGGCCGAGCCGTCGGGATGGCGCGTCTTCACATCGGCCTGGACGGGCAGCGGGCGGCCGTCCGCGAGCCGCGCCGCGGGCCAGGCCTCGCGAGGCAGGTCGCCCGGCCGGAAGGCCTGGCCGAAGACCGCGACCGTCCCGGCGGGCGCAGCGGTGCCCTCCAGTACCAGTCCCACAATGTCGCCCGGCTGCGACGGGCATGGCAGGGAGGACGTCTGTCCCTGAGCCGTCTGTGCCTGAGAGGTCTGCGCACAGGCCGACGTTGTGGTCAGCGCGGCGAGGGCGGCGGCCTGGCGGCGGGTCGGTCTCATGCCAGCACCTGGCGGAACAGCGCGAGCTGACCCTGCGTCGTCTCCTCCCAGCCGAAGCGCTCGGCATGGGCGCGGACCGCGGCGCGGGACGGCGGTGCGGCGAGCAGGCGGCGCACGGCGGCGGCGATCGTTTCGGGCGTCGTCTCATCGAGCACGAGGCCGGCCTCGGGCGAGGAGACTGCCTCGCGGTTGCCCCAGGCCGGGCTTGCGACGACGGGCGTGCCGCAGGCCATCGCCTCCAGCAGGACATTGGCCCAGCCCTCGCGGGCGGAGGCGAGCACCAGGATGTCGGCGGCGCCGTAGAAGTGCCGCAGCTCCGCATGCGGGCGCGGACCGGTGAAGCGCACGCGGTCCGCGACACCGAGGCGGTGGGCGAGCGCCTCCAGCCCCCCGCGCTGCGGCCCTTCGCCCACCACGACGAGGTGATGGCCGGGGAGCAGGGCCAGCGCGCGGATCACGAGGTCGTGTCCCTTGCGCGGGATCAGGTGGCCGACCGAGAGGAGCGACGGCGTGGCGTTGGGGACCCAGTCCGCCGGCGGCCCGAAGGCCTCCAGGTCCACGCCGTTGCGTAGAACCGTGACCTTGTCCGGCGGTGCGCCGAGCGCCACCAGCCCCTCCCTCAGCCCGGCACTGACCGCGATCAGCGCGGCTGCCCGCCGGATCGCGTCGCGGATCAGGCGGCGCGGCACCGCATAGCGCGGCAGCTGGCTCGTGTCGGAGCCGCGTGCGGTGATCACCACCGGCAGGCCCAGCTCGCATCCGAGCCGGATCGCGGCGACGCCGTCGGGATAGAGGTAGTGCGCGTCGATCGCATCGAAGCGCAGGCCAGCCTCCAGCAGTGGCGCGAGTGCGCGCCGCGCCGCGGCCAGCAGCGCCGCCGGCGCGGTGTACATGCCGAGCCCGGGCGGCGCGGCGTAGCGGGGATGGTGCACTTCGATGCCGTTCCGCCTCTCGAAGGGAAGGACGCCGGGGTATCGGAAGGGAAACCAGGGCACGGGCGCCAGCACGGTGCTCGCGGCCTCACCGCCGGCGACGAGGTGCCGCAGCCGGTTTTCGACGAAGACGCCATGATGGGGCTGCGCCGGGTTCGGGTAGAGCGTGCTGAAGGTCAGCAGCCGGAGCGGCGCCTGCGCGCCAGCCGCACAGCGGTCGGCCCAGGGGAGGAGGATCCTTCTGCTCATCGGCGGCCACCTCGCGGAAGTCGAAGGGCCACCACAGCTGGGGATTGGGCCAGACGGCCCAGACCGCCAGCCAGGCCATGCCCAGCATCATGGCCAGCAGGTATATCGCATCCATGTGGCGTCTCCCTCATGCCGTCCGCCATCCCGGCGACAGCGCCGGCTGTCGTGCGGGGCGCGGCGCTTTCGCGGCCACGGCACGGCGGGCCAGCGTCCAGGTCGCGCCGATCACGACGAGCAGGGTCCAGTAGAAGTCCCAGTAGCTCAGCGAAAGGAAGGTGCCGCCCAGCACGTAGGCGACGATCGAGACCTGCGACATGCGCGCCAGATCCACCGCCCAGGCGAGCTGCGGCTGGCCGCGCGCCAGCGCGATGATCTGCATGGAATACCAGACGCCGGCACCGATGATACCGAGCCAGACGAAGAAGATCAGGAAGCCATGCTCGCCCAGCACCTCGAACCAGATGCTGTGGGTGGCACGCGCCGTGGTACCGGGGGTGTACCGGTCGACCACCGGCTGCTGATAGACCGCCCGGAAGCCGCCGCCGACCAGTGGCCGGCTGAGCGCGATGTCGAGCGCGGTCATCCAGATGGTGACCCGGCCCATCGCC
>JAQGHZ010000082.1 GCA_028291485.1 Rubritepida sp.
TGCCGCTGCTGCTGCTGGACTTCTCCTACTTCATCGCGACGGCGCTCAAGATCCCCGAGGGCGGCTATGTGCCGGTGATCATCGGCATCGTCACCTTCACCATGATGCTGACCTGGTACCGCGGCCGGCAGCTGCTCTTCGCCCGCTTCCGGCAGGACAGCCTGCCGCTGAAGTCCTTCCTGGCCCGCCTGCCGCAGTCGCGCACCACGCGCGTGCCGGGCATCGCCGTCTTCATGACGGGCCAGGCCGACTACCTGCCCGGCGCGCTGCTGCACAACCTCAAGCACAACAAGGTGCTGCATGAGCGCGTGCTCTTCGTCACCGTCCGCAACGAGGACGTGCCGAGCATCGGCCAGGACCGCCGTGCCGAGGTGACCGACCTCGGCGGCGACATCCACCGGATCATTCTTTGCTACGGCTTCCAGGAAAGCCCCAACATCCCGCGCGAGCTGGAGCGGCTGGCATCCGAGGGACTCATCACCTTCGAGACGATGCAGGCCAGCTACTTCCTCGGCCGCGAGACCATCGTCGCGGCCACCGTGCCGAAGATGGCGCGCTGGCAGCAATGGCTGTTCACGCTGCTGAGCCGCAATGCCGTGCCGGCCACGGAGTTCTTCAAGATCCCCTCCGACCGCGTGGTCGAGCTGGGCGTGCGCGTCGCGATCTGATGCCGTTGCTGTTGCTGCGCTCCCTGTTGTTCAACCTGGCCTTCTTCGGCTTCGGGGCGGGCTACCTGATCCTGGGCGTACCGCTGCTGCTCGGGCCGCGGCGGCTGCAGCGCCGGGCGATGCGGTGGATGGCCCAGGCGCTGGTCTGGATCATGGGCTGGACGGTCGGCGTCAAAATCCGCGTCACCGGGCGCGAGTACCTGCCGGTCGGGGGCGGGGCGCTGATCGCCGCCAAGCACCAGTCGGCCTTCGATACGGTGATCTGGTTCACCCTGGTGCCCGATGTCGCCTATGTGATGAAGAAGGAGCTCTTCTCCATCCCCTTCTACGGCTGGTTCGCGCTCCGGGCGCCGATGATCGGCGTGGACCGCTCCGCCGGCGGCAAGGCCATGCGGCAGATGATCCGCGAAGCGCAGGAGCTGGCCCGCCAGGGCCGCCAGATCGTGATCTTCCCGGAAGGCACCAGGACCTCGCCCGGCCAGCGCATCCCCTACCAGCCGGGAATCGTGGCGCTGGCCTCGACGCTGAAGCTCCCGGTGATCCCGGCGGCCACCAATTCCGGGGAGTTCTGGGGCCGCCGCAACTTCATCAAGCGCCCCGGCGTGCTGGAGGTGCGCGTGCTGCCGCCGCTGGTGGTGCCGCGCGAGGAACTGCTGGAACGGCTGGAGCAGGTGATCGAGGCGGAGCAGCTCAAGCTCGGGCGCCCCTGAGGCCGGAGGGGAGCCGAAGCCCCCCGCTCCCGCGTCAGAGGGCCTGCAGCCGGTCGTACTGGGCGCGCGACCAACCCACGCCCTCGTTGTGCAGCGGCGTGCAGGCCGCGCGGAACGCCGCGCGATCCGGCTCCTGCACCGTCTTGCCCTGCGCGCGGAACCAGCCGGCCAGCTCCTGCTCCTGGTTGCGGATGTCGGCGCCCGCGCGATCCGCCGCCTGCGACATCACCGCCTGGAACACCTCGCGATCCGCGGGCGAGAGACGCCGCCAGGCGCTGTTGCTCACGATCGTCAGCAGGCTCTCGGTGATATGGCCCGTCAGGCTGATGTGGCTCTGCACCTCGTAGAACTTCTTGGCCTGGATGGTAGGCAGCGGGTTCTCCTGCGCGTCCACGGTGCCGGTCTGCAGCGCGAGATATACCTCGGCGAAAGCCAGCGGCGTGGCGTTGGCGCCCACCGCGCGCGTGAACATCAGGAAGGACGGCGCCTGCGGCACGCGCAGCTTCAGGCCGCGCATGTCGGTGGGCTGCAGGATGCTGCGGTTCGCCGTCACGTGCCGGTCGCCGTAATAGGTCACCGCCAGGCCGTGATGGTTGGTCTGCCGGTCGTAGCCGGCCACGAGCTCGCGATGCAGGTCGGAGGCGCGGTACTTCTGGAAGTGGTCGTAGTCGCGCAGCATGTAGGGCGCGTGCGAGATCGCGATCGGCCGGTAGCTGGCCCCGGCGAAGGCCATGCCCGTGTAGATGATGTCCACGCTGCCGAGCGTGAGCCCCTGGTTGATCTGCGGCTCGTTGCCCAGGGCGGAGGCGGCGAAGACCTCGATGTTCCAGCGGCCGCCGGTGCGGCTCGCGATCTCGCGCGCGGCCCATTGCGCCTCGGTGTGGTAGGGCTCGTTGACCTCGTAGACATGCGCCCAGCGCAGCCGCGTGCCCTGCGCGACGGCGGGATTGCTGACGAAGGGGCCGGCGAGCGTGGCTGCGCCGAGGCCGAGCCCCAGCGAACGGCGGCGGATCATGAACAGTCTCCCGGGACTTTGATTTTATGGCCGTCATGCTGCGGCCATTCATCGGCCTTCCGCAACAAGGAAACGCGCGGCAGGATGGACCCTGGGGCGGCCGACGCACGCCGCGAGGGAGAACGCCAATGGACACGATCGCGGATACACCCGTCATCCGTCTGCACGCGGAGGACGGCGTGGTCATCGCCCGACGCGCCCTGCCGCCCGGCACGCCGGTGGCGCCCAATGTCGTCGCGCGGGCGCGCATCCCGGCGGGGCACAAGGTCGCGG